>JAUSDH010000255.1 GCA_030650655.1 Candidatus Brocadiaceae bacterium | reverse complement strand
GTAAACTGTGATAGGTTTTTGTGACGCTGCATCCAGGCCTGCCCCCGATAGATTCATTCGGGGGTAAGCATTTTTCATATACACTTTCGAGAAAGCCAAACCCTATTTTATTATAAACACGATAAGCACAGCCGATAATTGTCTCAGTCACGTTTTTGTATTCCATATAACCTCATTCAGGTTGTGATAAATAGTTTTGATTAACTGGATTTATATCATGTCTATCCTGTTATCTTGTCAAATCTTTTTCCTCCGGTGAACTATTTCCCTGGCGTTTTTACCTTTCTGTGCAGAAAGGTTGACGCATTTGACTCCGGCAGGTCGCCAGGCAGGGGAAATGACACCCTTATGATGATAGCGTTCAATCAATGTGCCCCACGTAATACAGAAATCCCCGTAGCGATCATTTATCGTATCCATGGTCTGCGTAGCTGCCTGTTTAACCCTGTCTGTGCTGAAGAGAGGTAGTTGAACAGTGTTTTTGGTAAGGTTGCAAACACTGATCCCTATCAGTCGTATGGGCTGTTGGAGTCGTATCGTATTGAGTATCTCTCTTGCAGCAACGTAAATATCTATGCTGTTATTCATGTACGTTCCAACTGTGCTTCGTTTTGTAAAGGTATTGAAATCAGGGTAGCGAAGGGTAAGGGCTACCGTCCTGCCCGCATATCCTGAGCGACGCAGACGCCTGCCTACCATCTCAGACAACTGGAGGATATGCCTTTCCAGTGTTTCCATATCGCTCACATCCCTGTCAAGGGTCATACTGTGTCCAACCGACTTGGCATCAGCTTCCTGCTCCATGGGTATGACAGGGCTATCATCTATGCCCTGTGCCATGAGCTTCAGCCGTTCACCAATTACGCCAAATCGGTTCTTTAATACGTGTATGGATGCCCGCCCCAACTCACCGCATGTCTTAATTCCCACAGTGGCCAGATGCATTTCAAGGCGTGGGCCGATGCCGCAGAGTTCTTGTACAGGTAAGTGTTCCAGCAATTTACCAATATTCTCTTGTTGGATAATGACAAGTCCGTCGGGTTTCTTCATATCGCTGCCCAGCTTTGCCAGGAGTTTATTGGGTGCGATACCAATAGAGCAGGTCAGCCTTCCAAGAGTCTTGCGAATTTGTTTCTTAATATTTTTGGCAATAACCTCAGCACTGCCAAAGAGCGGGATCGAACCCGTAACATCCAGGAATGCCTCGTCTATAGAGTAAACCTCTACGGTGGGGGTGTATTGCCGGTATATCCCGACAAGCCGGTGGCAGGTGTCTGTGTAACGGTTTGTGTCGCCTGCCACGAGGATAATATGGGGACACAACCGCATAGCCTCGTATTTGGTCATGCCTGTCTTGACCCCGTATGCCCGTGCCTCATAAGAAGACGTAGTCACTACTGTCCTTTCGTTAGAACCAATTACCGCAATGGGTTTTCCTCTGAGTGCGGGATTCACCTGTTGTTCCACCGATGCAAAGAAGGCGTTCATATCGATGTGCATGATAGTTTTTTTCATCGTAACCCCAAAATTGTAAATCTATCGGATAGGATTTTCATTTTATTTATGCGGGTTACAAGGTGGCATGGACAAACTTTGTTTATCCGTGCCTAACATCACGTTAAGGAAATTCAAAGTTGCAATTGTAGCGCGAACTTCAG
>JAUSDH010000301.1 GCA_030650655.1 Candidatus Brocadiaceae bacterium | reverse complement strand
TAAAACCGCGAAACAAAAGGGAGATAACAAAACTTCATAATTCGAAATTCCTTGTTCGATATTCGTTATTCATTACACGGTTAAATTAATCCGTAATTTTAACTTAGCGCTTATGGGGACCCACCCCTAACCCCTCCCAAGAGGGGAATTGTGGAGTCCCCCCCAAGAGGGGAATAATTTGTGCCATTATAAAATATGTGGATTTAAGTTAAACACGGACAATCTTCGTTTGTCCGTGTCTCCCTGAAAACCCGCATAAATAAAATGAAAATCCTATACAATCAAAATTATTCATCTGAGGTTTTTTCACTGTGTTAACCCTTTCTAACAAGATCAGTCTGAGCAGGATATGCTGTATTCCTCCGCTTGTGTTTTGCATAACACAGGTACAACACAACAATCATTACCGTTATATTTGCCTTTTTATAATGTTGATCATTGGGTTAAGCGATGTACTGGACGGTTATGTGGCGCGGAAGAGGAATGAAATAACAAAATTAGGAAACTATCTGGATCCTTTTGCAGATAAACTCGTCCTTGTGATTTCTTGCATCATCCTTTCCTCTGACCGTATATGGCCGGAACCAAGATTCCCTGATTGGGTTCCAACAGTTATTGTTTGTAGAGACCTCATACTTATCTTTGGTACCATTGCATTACTCCTTATCACGGGCAGGGTGAATTGCCAGCCAACGATGCTGGGTAAGGCGGCAACGTGTCTTCAAATTATTGCTGTCATATCGGTACTCATTGGAAACCATGTCCCAATACCTGCCCTTGCTGCCATCTGGTGGATGACGGTTGCTGTCACCTTTGCCTCTGGACTTTTCTATATATACAGTGGTGTAAAACAATTAAAATTTACAAGAAGTGGCACATTGTAAAGCACCGATAGATTTATTCAAAAATACTTTACATTGCCCACCTTTTTTAATACTATTAATAGAAATTTAAATTAGTTCTTCGGCAATTTTTTTCTAGATAAAACGTTTCACCGTAGGGGCTGAAAATCTTCAGCCCCTACATGATTGGAATTACTAAACATAAATTATGAGAGGTGTTTTTGATGCGATTTAACACAATACAAGAGGTCGTAGATGACCTGAAACAAGGCAAGATGATCATTTTGGTCGATGATGCGAACCGTGAAAACGAGGGGGACATTACCATTGCTGCTGAAAAGGTAACTCCGGAGACAATTAATTTTATGCTCACTCACGCACGGGGTATTCTTTGCCTTTCAATTAATCCCGAACGGGCGGAAGCGCTCGATCTTTATCCAATGGTATCCCATAACACATCAAATTTTCAGACGCCCTTTACCGTTTCCATTGATGCAAGAGACGGGATCACAACGGGCGTTTCTTCTAAAGATCGGGCTACTACGATATTAGCTGCTATTGACGATAAGACAAAACCGGAAGACCTCGTCAGGCCCGGCCATATTTTTCCCTTAAAGGCTCAGAGAGGCGGGGTGCTGGTCAGGACAGGACACACAGAAGGTGCGGTAGACCTGGCACGCATTGCAGGACTCAAACCTGCCGCGGTTATCTGTGAGATTATGACAGAAGACGGGAATATGGCAAAACTTCCGGAACTACGAAAGTTCGCGGAAAAGCATCATCTCAAAGTCTGTACCATTGCAGATATTATTAAATACCGGCACGAACAGGAACGATTGATTGAAAAGCGGGTTACCGTAAAATTGCCCACGACCTATGGGAATTTCACCCTTCACCTGTACCGTTCCTTCGTTGATGACTACCTCCATCTAGCCCTTTGTTTGGGCATTGGCAGTGAGAGTGGAAATGCCCCATCCCCATTGCATAATGAACCGGTTCTGGTGAGGGTGCATGATGAATGTCTGACCGGCGACATCTTTGGCTCTCTCCGATGTGACTGCGGGGAGCAACTCCATAGTGCCCTTCGGGTCATACAAAAGGAAGGAAAGGGTGTGCTGCTTTATATGCGGCAGGAGGGTCGTGGTATCGGTCTGGAGAACAAACTGCATGCCTATTTGCTCCAGGAAAACGGATTGGATACCGTCGAGGCAAATGAAAAGCTCGGATTCCCTGCCGATAAACGCGATTACGGCATTGGCGCGCAAATCTTGAGAGACCTGGGTATAACAAAGATGCGGTTACTTACGAATAATCCAAAAAAGTTTGCAGCCCTTACTGGTTACGGACTGGAAATCACCGAACGGGTGCCTATTATTACAGAGCCTACTGCGGAAAACAAACACTACCTGCAGACAAAGAAAGAAAAACTCGGACACATCATAGAAAAAGTATAAAATACAGAAGTCCGCAGTAAGAAGCCAGAAAACAGAAGTATTTCTTCTGAATATTGATTTAACCATGGTGTGCAGTGGTTGGATCGAAAACTACTCCGTGTGCTCTCTTGCTCCGTGGTTAAAGCTTAATTCCAAAAACAATGAAAAAACTGTTCGCAAAGAAGGCATTACGTGACCTTGTAGAAGAATCCAACCATCACCACTTCAAACGGGTACTTGGCCCATTTTCACTGACAGCCATGGGAATTGGCGCCGTCATTGGCGCCGGGATATTTGTTTTGACGGGTCTGGCTGCCAAGGAGTATGCGGGTCCCAGCTTAATCCTCTCATTCGTCCTCTCTGGACTCGCCTGTATATTTGTCGCCTTGTGCTATGCAGAATTTGCATCGATGGTTCCACTGGCAGGTAGCGCTTATACGTACTCTTATGCAGCGTTAGGTGAAGTATTTGCATGGATTATTGGATGGGACCTCATCTTAGAGTATTCCCTTGCATCGAGCCTTGTGGCAGTAGGATGGTCGCATTACTTTGTAAAGTTAATCGGACTCTTTGGCTTACATATTCCACAATGGCTTACCAGTGATTATTGGACATTGTCTCACCAGGCAAAGGACATGTTTGCTCAGAGCGTGCCGTTTCTCTATGGTATTCCCATCGTCTTCAATCTACCGGCCGGACTAATCATTGTTGTCATCACCGCCTTACTGGTTATTGGAATAAAGGAAAGTGCCCGTTTCAATAGTATCGTCGTGGGGGTAAAGCTTGCGGTAATATTATTGGTAATTTTTATGGGATGGTTTTACGTAAAGAACGATAACTGGGGAAATAGTTGGACGTCTTTTGCCCCTTTTGGTATCGGTGGTATTGGCACCGGCGCAGCGTACGTTTTCTTTGCCTATATCGGTTTCGATGCAGTCTCAACAATGGCACAGGAGGCAAGAAATCCAAAGAGGGATGTACCTATCGGCATCATTGTCTCTCTGGTTCTCTGTACTATTTTATACATTGCGGTAACCGCAGTCCTTACCGGCATGGTTTATTACAAGGACATTAATATTGATGCGCCGCTGGCAGATGCCTTCACACGGTACGGGCTGGTAAAGGTATCCTTTTTCATCTCTGTTGGTGCAGTAGCAGGGCTTACCAGTGTGTTGCTGGTCTTACTCCTGGGCCAATCCAGGATATTATGGGCTATAGCCAGGGACGGTCTCCTTCCCGAGCGAGTCTTTGCAGCCGTTCATCCCCGTTTTGGAACACCCCATATCTCAACGATCATTGTTGGCGCTTGCGTTTCTATTACCGCCAGTTGCTTCCCAATAGAAGAAATTGCAAGATTGGTCAACATCGGGACACTCCTTGCCTTCTGCCTCGTTGCCGCGGCGGTTATTATCCTGCGTATTAAAGACCCGCACCACCCCCGTGCCTTTAAGTGCCCCTTTGTGCCCGTAATACCCATCCTGGGCATACTATTCTGTGGATATATGATGCTCCGTCTCGAATTTTCAACATGGCTCAGACTCATTGTGTGGCTGGCGATAGGTTCGATCATCTACGCCGCCTATGGCAGACGCCACAGCAAACTCGCAAAGAAACACGCATTGATGGAAAAACAAAACGAGTCGCTGGTGGAGTTGGATAAAAGTTGTCTATAGTGGCTTACCGCAGTACGTCTTGCTTTCCTTGCAAACAAGAAGATCCTAATTTTTTCTATTGATAAATCCACATTAGGATAGTAAATTGAGAATCTAAGGTAAGCTTGTCTTTTGTGTGTCTGGAAGTCAGTATGATAGATGAGATTATCAGGAAAATACGAGAAGGTTTATATGAGTACTCACACCATGCAGTGGACCAAAGTATCGTGCGAATTATCTCGGAGAAAGAAATCAGAGAAGCTATCGAGCATGGTAAGATAATAGAAGATTATCCAGAAGATAAATATGGCCCAAGTTGTCTTATTTATGGCAGGGCAGTCAACGGGCGTCCTATTCATGTGCAATGCAGCTATCCATCTCGTACGTTGATAAAGATAATAACCGTCTATGAGCC
>JAUSDH010000294.1 GCA_030650655.1 Candidatus Brocadiaceae bacterium | reverse complement strand
CTAAAATTTCTAGGCATTCTCATCATTCATAAATTGGTTAAGCATTTCTTGTAATAATTCCAAAGGTAAACCGACAACATTTGAGAAGCTGCCATCTATTTTTTCAATAAATTTTCTACCTTCACCCTGGATGGCATAAGCACCTGCCTTATCCATTGGTTCACCTGTTAGAATATATCTATCAATCTCTTCATCTTTTATAATTCTCATTTTAATATGTGTTTGTTCAATTCGCAACATTTTCTTTCGTGATGGCAGTTCCATCACGCATACACCGGAAATAACATCATGTTCCGAATCGCTCAGTATTGACAGTGTTCTTTTCGCGTCATTTACATCTTTGGGTTTACCCAAAATACTTTTTTTATGCACAACGATCGTATCTGAACTAATAATTATGGCATTACACACTCTGCTGGCAACATCGCTCGCCTTTAAAAAAGCGATATTCTGAACTAACTCCACTGGCAAAACATTATCGTGAATACATTCTACGATGTCATGAGGAACAATATCAAAATGATAACCCAGTGATTTTAATAATACCATTCTTCTTGGCGAATTTGAAGCAAGTATCAAACGCTTCTTCGGCATAACTCACTTTGTGGATAAAAAAACCCCTCCACTACCTCAATTGTTAGTAGAAGGGTTTATATTTACCTCGACAAATAATTAAAATAAGTTTTAACTCCCACTATGCAGTAGTGACTTCAGGTTTAATGCCCTCTGTTTGCAGTGCCTCAACTGCACCTTCAACTAATTCAAAAATTACGCGTGATGCATTATCGTTAAGTCGCCTTCCCAGCATGCGTAATTTTCTATCCCTGCCTTCCATCTTGTATTCAAGTTCTGGTATTTTCCCAACGCTGCTCCCAGACAGGACACCTAATCGAGTTCCTGACAACTTTAATATCCTTGTATACCCCCCGTTCCGATTCATATACCTTTGTGCAATACCACCAGTTTCACGCCATTGCCCTTCACCAAACAGCTTTTTTACAACTTCAGCATTTCTCAAGCTTGAAAGAACCTGACGATAACAATGTACATATCCGGGTTTATCAGTCTCTTTTTTCATCAGCCCTTTTTTAGCAACGGTAATTATTTTTTCAGCAAAAGACTTTGTCTCTTTTGCCTTTTCAAGCGTTGTAATAATTCTCCCGTACGAAAGTAGACTATTTGCGATGTTCTGCCTCAGTGCTTTTCTATGTGAGGCAGTCCTGGATAAATGTCTTCCCCTCATTCTGTGTCTCATGGAATTATCCTTTCCCTTTTTCTATTTGTTTAACCGGCAATGGCATTCCGATCATTAAATTTAGTTGCGTTAACTTTTTCTTTACTTCTTTCAAAGTAGTCTTACCAAAATTTTTAATCTCGATCAGTTGTTCTTCTGTTTTCGCAATAAGATCGCCCACCGTTACAATTTTTGCAGTTTCAAGGCAATTGGAAGCCCTTACAGACAAATCCAATTCCGTTATAGACATAGTCAACTTTTTGTTAAGCTCTTCTTCTGATATCTCTGGAGCGGATTCAATTCCCATCCTCTTTTCAACCTGCTGCAATTCTCTACCAATCTCAAAGTACTGTATAAATGGATTTAAATGTTTTCTCAAAATTTTTGCTGACTCAACAAGAGCCATCTCTGCAGACACTACGCCGTTTGTCCATATTTCCATGATGAGTCTATCATAATTTGTGCGTCTACCAACGCGTGTTTCTTCAATTGCGAAACGAACGTTTCTTACAGGAGAAAATATAGAATCCACTGCTATTAAACCGATCTCCTGTTCTTCAGGTTCGTTTTCTTCGGCAGTCACATACCCTCGGCCATTTCTCACCTCCATCTCTACTTTGAAATTAACGTCCTCAGAGAGTGTGGCAATATGTAAATCCTCATTCAGAATTTCTATATTATCATCCGTTATAATATCTTTTGCTTTTACTTCGCCCTTTTTATTCGCTTCAATTTTTATCACTTTAGGCTGATCGGTGTGTAGTTTCACAACAAGGTTTTTAATATTCAACATAATATCTGTTACATCTTCGACTATACCAGGTATATGGGTAAATTCGTGACTTATCCGGTCAATCTTAACAGATACAACTGCACTTCCTTCTAACGAAGAAAGTAGAATCCTACGTAAACTATTCCCCACAGAATGACCGAATCCACGCTCAAAAGGAGCAGCGATAAACTTTCCGTATGTATCGGTCAGAGTCTCATGTTCCACATCCACACGGACGGGAAGCTCAAGACCTCTCCACCTTATTCGCATATTTTTCCCCCTAATCCAGTAATAAGGGATTTCAAAATAAAATAAATTGTTATCTTGTGAACAATAATATATTTAAGAAAAAAACTCTGCGAGGCTATGCAAAATATATCAGTTGACTTTACAGTTATGGAATGAATTGAACCAACCAAACTTCTTTATTTAGAACACAGTTCTACAATTAGCTGTTCATGAACAGAGACTGAAATATCTTCCCTTGCAGGAATCTGCGTTACTACCACCTCTGGTATTTCCGCTTTAAATTCCATCCATGCCGGAATGTTGCGACCTTTTAATGATTCCATGTTCGCTTTTACAATATTCAGGATTGTTTCAGTATTCTTTGGTTTTATAACGTCTCCAACTTTTACCAGGTAAGAGCCAATATCCACCTTTTTATTGTTAACCGTTATGTTACCATGAAGAATTAACTGTCTGGCGCTTTTTCTCGATGCCGCAAATAAGGCTAAACATAACACATTATCCAGCCTTCTCTCTAACATAACCAAGAGATTATCTCCCGTATTTCCCTTTTGCCGTTCTGCCTTTCTAAAATAATTCCGGAATTGCCTTTCTAGAACTCCATAGAATCGTTTCGTTTTTTGCTTTTCCCGAAATTGGATTCCATATTTTGATAACTTGCCTCTACCCCATGTAGACTGACCAGGGGGATACTTCCGCTTTGTTATTGCGCACTTAACCGTATCACATCTAATTCCTTTAAGAAATAGTTTTTCACCCTCTCTCCTGCATAATCGACATTGGGGACCAACATATCTAGCCATTTTTTTCCTTTCACAAACCTCTTTTTAAAACCTATTATACTCTGCGTTTTTTCCTTGGACGACAACCGTTATGGGGAAGCGGTGTTACATCTTCAATCACCTTTATGCTCAGACCTGCTGCCTGAAGCGCTGTGATTGCTGATTCCCTACCTGGACCTGGACCTTTTACTCTGATTTCAATTTCTTGCACCCCATACTTTTGTGCCTTTTCTGCCGCACTCGATGCCGCTTTTTGAGCAGCGAATGGAGTACTTTTGCGCGACCCTTTAAAACCTACAGTACCAGCACTTGCCCAACATATCGTCTCACCATTAATGTCAGAAATCGTTACATATGTATTATTAAAAGTAGCCTTGATGTTCGCAACC
>JAUSDH010000253.1 GCA_030650655.1 Candidatus Brocadiaceae bacterium | reverse complement strand
ATTAACATATTACGGATGGATTTTGGCAATTTTGAAAGGATTCCAATTACGGGCGATAAAGGCCCCGAAGTAAAGTTGGCAAGGGCTAAGAAAAGAAATACCTTTAATAAAATTATAACAGAGGTTGCAGAAGGGCTTGTTACCTACTATCGTGGTCTTGCGATCGTGAATCCCATAGCCAAATTTCAGAACTCTACAGAACCTGTGCTGGATGCTCTTAATAAGTTGATAAGTCCACAGGAAGACACCTCCGTGCCTTTTAGCGGTGCCAATAAAGCCTAGCCTTACAAATAGTTGTTCTGCTTACCTCACAGGGACGTGTGAATCTATTTGCCTCAAATATCCCCAAGTTTTCAACCCAATGCTGTTGATTTCAGATTGACAGTCGCTATGCAATACGATAACATCCTGGCAGTTCATAGAATAAAGATAAATGTTAGCCATATAAAAATGAAAGATAACGGTATGGCGCGCCCCAAGATCGCCCGCCGCCTGCCTGTGGCAGACAGGTCCGTGGCGAGCGCGAGGAGAAATAAAGCATAAGGCTTTTGTAATCCTAAAGAAGGGAAATAGAAATGGCAGATAACAACGAACTTGAAAAAACCCTATGGGCCGCGGCTGACAAACTTCGCAGTAATATGGATGCGGCTGAATATAAGCATATTGTTCTGGGGCTTATTTTCCTGAAATATATCTCTGATGCATTTAATGATCTATACAATAAGCTGAAAGCTGGCAAAGGAGAATTTGAGGGCGCAGACCCGGAAGACGCCGACGAATACCTCGCCCACAATATTTTTTTCGTGCCTGAAAAAGCCCGCTGGCAATATCTGCAGGACAGGGCGAAAAAACCGGAAATTGGCAAGCTGATTGATGAGGCGATGGATGCCATCGAAAAAATCAACGCTTCGTTAAAAGGCGTTTTGCCGAAAATCTATGCCGATCCGGAACTGAATAAACAGCGTTTGGGCGAACTCATTGACCTGATCGGAACCATCGGCTTTAATCAGGACGGACATAAAGCCAAAGATTTATTAGGCCGTGTGTATGAATATTTTCTCGGTCAGTATGCCGACGCCGAAGGCAAAAAAGGAGGGCAGTTTTGGACTCCTGTAAGTATTGTGAAACTCCTGGTAGAAATGCTCGAACCATACAACGGGCGTGTGTATGACGGCTGCTCCGGAAGCGGCGGAATGTTTGTGCAGAGTGAAAAATTTGTCGAAGAGCATCAGGGTAATATCAAAGACCTTTCCATTTACGGGCAGGAATCCAATCCGACTACCCTGCGCCTTGCCAAGATGAATCTGGCCATTCGCGGGATTGACGCCCGAATCGAACTTGGCGATACGTTCCTGAACGACAGGCACAAAGAACTGAAGGCCGACTTTATCCTCGCCAATCCGCCGTTCAATATCAGCAACTGGAGCGGCGACAAACTTCGAGACGACATCCGCTGGAAATTCGGAGTACCTCCGACCGGAAACGCCAACTACGCATGGCTTCAGCACTTTATCCACAAACTCAGCCCCAGCGGAACAGCGGGCATCGTGCTTGCCAACGGCAGCATGAACAGCAACTCCGGTGGTGAAGGCGATATCCGCAAGAACATGATTGAGTCGGGGCTGATTGACTGCATGGTCGCCTTGCCCGCACAGCTTTTCTACAACACCATGATTCCCGCCTGCCTCTGGTTTCTGGCGCGCAACAAATCCAACGGCAAGTTCCGCAACCGTTCCAACGAAATCCTCTTTATTGACGCCCGCAAGCTCGGCACAATGGTCAACCGCCGGAATAAGGAACTAAGCGACGACGATATCAAGCTCATTGCCCAAACGTACCATAACTGGCGCGGGAAAGACGGCAAGTACGAAGACAAGGCCGGTTTCTGCAAATCGGCGACCATTGAGGAGGTAAAGAACAATAACTATGTGCTGATGCCCGGACGTTATGTAGGAACCGAAGAAGAGATAGACGACCTGCCTGCGCCGCGAGCGGGTATATTCTATGTTTATGCAATCCGTTGTGATGATGATAGTATTTATATTGGGCAAACAGACGATTTATCTCGCCGTTGGAACGAACATAAAAACGGAAAAGGTGCCGATTGGATAAAAGGACATAAGCCTATTCGCATTGTGCATTACGAAGAATATTCGAGTCGGGAAGAAGCAGTAGCGCGGGAAAAAGAACTCAAGACAACAAGCGGGAGACGATGGCTAAAAGAAGAAATTGCTTCAGGTCGGGCGCGGCAGGCAGGCGGTGTGCCGTTTGAAGAGAAGATGAACGCGCTTACCGCGAAACTGGCGGGGCAATTTGCCAAAGGGAATGAGTTGGAAAAGACCATCCGCGAGAGCTTAAAGGGGATTGGGTATGAGTTCTGAGACGATTGATACTTTGACTCTGAACATTTACGACATCGGTAAAACCATGCAAAGTCTTACCCGACGGGCTGAACTGGAATACTCCGCCGAAACTGATGCCCTTATTCAAACGAATTGCCGTGATTCCGTGCGTATTGAGCGGTTGCTTGACGGCATCCTTGATTTTTGCTTTGATGCGGACATGTTGCTTTTGTACAAAAAACTCTGCCGCTATTACTTCAACATAGATCCCGTGGCTACGGTTTCATATATAAACTTTTACCGTGAAATGTGGGATTCTGATAATAGAGAAATTACCGATGAGTGATTTGACTTTTTACAGCAATCTTTTAACAGAAATAAAAGATCGTATCCGATTTGCGCGTGAATATAGCGAGTTGATAATTTTGCAACAGCCTGTTGCAAAAATTGAGGCGGAATTGAGCAGAGATGCGGGGGAATGAGGTCGGAATGGGTAAATTATTTGACCACCTACCATCGTAATTCGGATAACTGGAATGATTGCGGACTGAGATTTGAACAATTAAATGAAAAGATTTTCAGATGTCCTGCTTGTGGAACAGAGATTAACGCGGTGTTCTTATGAAAAAAACAGTTGATAAACGCTTTACCTTTATCGAACTTGTTAGTTCCATTCAAAGTGTTCATGATGAACTATTGGGGCAAGCCAAGCGAGCGGTCAATATTAGCCTTTCTTTACGCAACTGGCTGATAGGCTGTTACATCGCCGAATATGAAATGCGCGGCGAGGATCGGGCAAAGTATGGCGACCGATTGATGGGTACGCTCGCCGAAACCTTGACAAAACAGGGCGTTTCTCGCTGCGACCGGCGGGAATTATATCGGTATCGGCAGTTTTATCTCATGTATCCCCAAATTGTGGAGGCGCTGACTCCACAATTCATGCCTTTCCTGAACAAGCCGATTCGGCAGACGCCTGTTTCCAAATCAGGTGTAGCTTTGGAAGGTAGTGATTTCAAGATTGTGGAGTCACCGACTCCCAAATCCACAATAGACGGAAAGACGCTGGTTTCCAGATTCTCCTTTACCCATATTGTTGAACTTCTGAATATCGAAGACGCAACCAAACGCGGTTTTTACGAAATTGAATGCATTCGGGGCGCCTGGTCTGTACGGGAATTGAAGCGGCAGATTGATAGCCTTTATTACGAGAGAACCGGGCTTTCCAGGAATAAAAAGAAGCTGGCAAAACTGGCACAAACCGGATCAGAACAAACCGAATCCCACGTAACGATACGCGATCCTTATATTTTTGAGTTTTTTGGACTTAAAGCTAAAGAAGTCATGGGAGAATCTCATCTTGAAGACGTATTGCTTGATAAACTTCAGGAATTTTTACTTGAACTGGGACATGGATTTTGCTTTGAAGCACGGCAGAAGCGCATTCTCATTGGCGACACCCATAATTTTATTGATCTGGTTTTTTACCACCGTATTCTCAAATGCCATGTGTTAGTGGAGTTAAAACTTGCGGGATTCAATCACGAAAATATCGGACAGCTCAAC
Source organism: Candidatus Brocadiaceae bacterium (assembly GCA_030650655.1). GTDB lineage: Bacteria > Planctomycetota > Brocadiia > Brocadiales > Brocadiaceae > Wunengus. The sequence continues at coordinate 170 of JAUSDH010000253.1, read as the reverse complement.
ACCTATGTAACGGCAAGAACCAAGCCACCGATAGAAGCGCTCATAAACAAAGGTATTCTCCCCTTAGGATTGTTTGAGGATAAGCTATGCGAGGGAAAAGAAAACGGTACTCTGAGAGACCCTCCGGGGGCATCGGTATCAAAGGGGCGCTTGAAAAGGCGAAGGAAAAG
>JAUSDH010000283.1 GCA_030650655.1 Candidatus Brocadiaceae bacterium | reverse complement strand
GGAACGTTCGTGTTTCATTCCCAACGTCATAGGCCCAGCATTCATGGTGGGCGTCATCTATCCGATTTTTGGGCATTGGGCATGGGGGAATCTCTTTTATCCGGAACAGGCCGGCTGGTTGGGAAGATTGGGGTTTATCGATTTTGCAGGCTCCACGGTGGTACATTCGATTGGCGGATGGTTTGCCCTGGCCGGGGCCTTGGTTCTGGGTCCTAGAATTGGCAAGTATAACCCAGACGGGTCCTCAAATCCCATGGGATTACATAACGTTCCGTTAGCCACCCTGGGTACATTCTTCCTCTGGTTTGGTTGGTTCGGTTTTAATGGTGGAAGTCTTTTGCGAGCGAGTGCGGATATTGGACTCGTCATTACAAACACAAACATGGCAGCGGCTGCAGCGGGAGTTTCAGCGCTGATATTCAATTACGCAACGGAAAAAAGACTTAACGCCGGCAAACTCTTTACGGCTATACTCGCTGGCCTCGTAGCTATAACAGCAGGTTCAAGCAGGGTAACACCTGACGGCGCTATCTATATCGGTTTGATTACCGGCATCGTATCGATCCTGGCTCAGGACTTTATTGAAAAGATATTAAAAATCGACGACCCGGTAGCTGCCGTCGCAGTGCATGGGGTAGGCGGTGTTATTGGTACCCTCTGCGTTGCACCCTTTGCTGAAAAATCAAGCCTTCTGGTAGAGGGCAGCCGATTACATCAACTGGGCATACAGGCATTAGGCGTTGGAATTGCCTTTGTATGGTCATTTGGGCTGGGAATGCTCTTTTTCTGGTGCGTTAAAAAGACCCTGGGCATACGGGTAAGCCCCGACGAAGAAAAGAAAGGACTCAATGTAGCCGAATACGAAGACGTGGCTTCATGGCTTGATTTTATGCGCATTACAAGACTTCAGGACTTGAACGTCCTCCTGGAAAAAAGGGTTGAAGAAAGAACAGATGCACTTCAGAAGGCAAACATCGCGCTTGAAAAGGCGAACAGACTTAAATCAGAGTTTTTGGCAACTATGTCACATGAGCTTCGCACCCCACTGAATGCCATCATTGGTTTTGCAGAGGTTTTAAGGGATGATGTCGTGGGAACCCTCAGCGCCGAGCAAAAAGAATATCTGGATGATATTCACGGCAGCGGTCAACACCTGCTCAATATGATTAATAGCATCCTCGATCTCTCAAAGATTGAGGCAGGGAAATTAGAACTTCATTATGAAGCGTTCCCTGTAAAAGAGGTCATCAATGAGGTATTAAACACGATCACTGGATTTTCCAATAAGAAGGGTATTCGCATACATACTCATATCGACGAAGACATCCCTTCTATAACCGTAGACAAAGTAAAATTTAAACAAATTATGTTTAATCTCTTATCCAACGCCGTCAAGTTTACGCCGGAGAATGGCAGGGTTACCATCAATGCAAGCCTTATGAATCAACATATCCAGATTGCCGTAAGTGACACAGGTATCGGTATCAAATCTGAAGACATGGACAAAATATTTGAGGCATTTCGCCAAATAGACGCTTCGTATGCACGCAGTTATGAAGGGACAGGACTTGGCCTGACGCTCACAAAACGTCTGGTCGAATTACACGGAGGCAAGATACGGGTAATAAGCGAATTTGGGAAAGGAAGCACCTTCACTTTTACTTTGCCCATAAAACCGCAAACAAAAGAGTGAAGACGAGACAAGTGACGAGTGACCGGTGACGGGTAGCGTTTCTCTCGCCACGCGCCATTTATCACACGTCACCATTTTTAT
>JAUSDH010000272.1 GCA_030650655.1 Candidatus Brocadiaceae bacterium | reverse complement strand
TGCTGAGATGAGTGGCCTTGAACCCTATGTCAGAGAAAGAACCGATGCCCTTGATGCACTGGGGAATACAACAGCAGCAACAGGAAAAGGCTTTGCCATAGGTTCTGCCGCACTAACGGCCATGGCGCTGATTGCTTCCTTTGTTGAACAAATAAAGGTAGGGTTAGAGAGGTCGGGGGTACATGTCATTCAGGTTGCTGGGACTTCTATTGATATGGCAAATGCCAAATTATCCGATCTTATGTATTATCTGGATGTTACCTTGATTAATCCAAAAGTATTGATTGGTCTGTTTATAGGTGGTCTGTCAGCGTTTATTTTCAGTGCAATGACGATGAAGGCCGTAGGTCGTGCCGCACAAAGTATGGTAGAAGAAGTCAGAAGGCAATTTAGAGAAATTGCGGGTATTATGGATGGAACAGGAAAACCCGATTATGCAGCATGTGTGGCGATTAGTACCAGAGGGGCACAAAGAGAGATGTTCGTTCCTGCACTCCTTGCTTTATTGGTACCCATTATAACGGGTTTAGTATTGGGTGTAGCTGGCGTCGTGGGACTTTTAGCAGGAAGTTTAACCGTGGGTTTCCTATTAGCAGTCTTTATGGCAAATGCAGGTGGAGCCTGGGACAATGCTAAAAAGTACATCGAAGGCGGGGCGTTTGGAGGAAAAGGATCGCCGGCGCACAAGGCCGCTGTTGTGGGCGATACCGTAGGGGACCCTTTCAAAGATACGGCAGGACCCTCTTTGAATATTTTGATCAAGTTAATGTCTATCGTATCGGTTGTCTTTGCTGGAATTATCATTAAATTTTCACCAAAGATAAGCGCCCTGTTGCATCTTCATTAAAGAGAACAGAGACGAGACACGGGAAAAATGGCATGTAGAGAATCGATACCCCTTTACCTCCTTTCAATAATGGGGGAGGTAAGGGGGATTGTAAACTCAGTAACCAAGTTTTGATTAGACCCTTTTAAAGAGGAGGTAATTATGCCGGGTGATATAGTTACAGAAAGGGATGACAGGATATGTCCTAATACAAATTGTCAATATGACAATCATGCAAAAGGGGCGAATTTCTGCATCCTGTGCGGTACACTCCTGTATCATAGGTGTGAGAATTGTTTGGATGTGAATCCACAATATGCAAGGTTTTGTTACTACTGTGGGAGCAGCCTGTCAGAGGTTAAACCATCTATTCAGTATGACTCCGATTTTGGTGGAAATGTTAACGCACAGCAGCGGTAAGCTTTCAGGAGGAACAGAAACGTTAGATTCAAAGGAGATTGCAATCCTTTGCGCTAGGATTGCTGACGCTAAAAAGGCTGAAGATATTTTAATCTTTGATGTCAGAAAATTGACATCTATTACAGATTTCTTCGTTATTTGTAACGGTTTTAACGAACGTCAATTACAGAGTATTGCGAGTGAGATAGAATCACAGTTGCATAGTCACGGTATCCACGGAATCGGTATCGAAGGATACACAGATGGCCGATGGATACTCATGGACTATGGAGATGTCGTCGTTCACCTTTTCGACAGGGAAATGCGTCACTTTTACGATCTGGAACTTCTGTGGGGTGACGCACCAAAGTTACTCTGGAAACCCGTTTGAGGGCGGGTAGTTCCTGGTTGCCCTGAGAGGCCTAATTTTTGTGACCTTTTAATGTTTTTGACCCTTCGGCTTTCCTCACGACGTTTTCTTTCTGAAGGTTTTTCAAAATATGCCATACGTTTCGATTGATTAATGATACCTTCTTTATCACACATCTTTTTAAATCTTCTTATTGCTTCTCTTATGTTTTCGTCTCCTGATATTTGTACCTTTGCCATGAATAGTTCAATATTCCTTTCTTTGTAAATTGTTATTTTATAAACATTAGCAGATTATTCTAATTTATATTATATTCAACGTCAAGTGAAAAAATTCCTATTTGTAAAATAACTATGTTTATAAAAGAAATCATATCCAAGTTAGTAAATAACCAGAACTTAAGCCTTGAAGAAAGCCTGGACGTAATGATGCAAATTATGGAAGGGAAAGCCACTGATGCACAGATCGCCTCTTTTATTACCGCATTACGTATGAAGGGCGAAACGGTTGAAGAGATTACGGGGTGTGCTATGGCCATGAGGAGGAAGGCTATTAAAATAAAGACAGAAGGCGGAATCGTGATTGATACGTGTGGGACAGGAGGAGATGCAAAAAACACCTTCAATATCTCAACAGCAGCTGCCTTTGTTGTTGCCGGTGCCGGTTTGAAGGTAGCCAAACACGGTAACAAAGCAGCCTCAAGTCAGTGCGGAAGTGCAGATGTATTAAAGAAGTTAGGCGTTAATATCGACGCAGATGTCAGGACGGTTGAAAAATGTATCGTAATGGCTAATATTGGATTCCTCTTTGCTCCCATGCTGCATCAGGCAATGAAATACGCTGTTGGTCCTCGGAAAGAAATTGGCATTCGTACGATATTTAACATCATTGGCCCTTTAGCGAACCCGGCCGGCGCTACTCACAGAATCCTGGGAGTGTACAGTGAGCACCTGACACTTATTATGGCTGAGGCATTGAAACGGCTCGGTGACTTACATGCTTTTGTTGTCCATGGACTGGACGGCCTGGACGAGATAACAACTACGGACAAAACCAAAGTCTGTGAGCTTGTTGGAAATACCATAAAAAGTTATTATTTAAACCCGTCTGATTTTGGCATAAAAAAATCAAATCTTTCTGACCTGACGGTAAATACCCCCGACGAAAGCGCCATGGCAATCAGAGACGTATTGGATGGTGTTCACAGCCCCAAAAGAGATGTAGTGCTTTTGAATGCCGCCGCCGCAATCATTGCTGGTGGATTGGTAAGAGGTTTTACGGAGGGGCTTAAAATTGCCGCACAATCTATCGACACGGGCAATGCGAGAAATGCGCTTAGGAAGTTAACGGAAATCAGTTGGCAATCTCCAGAGGAAACTCCTGGTCTATAAAGTTACCACAAGAATCTTAGTGCATATGAAAGAGAGATAATCTATGACTTATTTAGAAGCAATAGCACTTGCCATTATCGAAGGAATCACGGAATTTTTGCCTGTCTCGTCTACCGGCCATATGGTAATCGCTTCTACGTTTATGGGAATCAGTGAAAACGCCCTGACAAAGAATTTTGAGATCGTCATACAGTTGGGCGCCATTCTATCGGTGGTAGTGCTTTACTGGCGCAAATTCTTTACCTCTTTTAAGTTCTATCTGAAATTAGCCTTTGCATTCCTGCCGGCTGCTGTTGCGGGTGTTTTATTGGGTGATTACATCGATATTTTATTAGAGAGTATATGGGTAGTGATTGCTACGCTTTTTCTTGGCGGGATTGTTTTGATTTTTGTAGACAGATGGTTCAAACATGCCGAAGGGACGGAAGAACAGGAAATATCATGGTTCCAGGCTTTTAAAATCGGTTGCTTCCAGTGTATTGCAATGATCCCGGGAGTATCACGGGCGGCAGCCACCATCATCGGAGGAATGACGGTTGGGCTTAATAGGAGAACCGCCGCTGAATTTTCATTTTTCCTCGCTGTTCCCACCATGCTGGGCGCCAGCGCCAAGAAAATGATGGATTCTTACAAGACAATCCAACACCATGATGTAGCTATCCTGCTTTTAGGGAGTTTCGTGGCATTTGTCGTAGCCATGTTTGCCATCAAGGCTTTTATCGGTTTCCTGAAACAACACGGTTTTAAATGGTTCGGGTATTATCGTATTGTCTTGAGCGTGGTATTAGCTATTGTTGCATATCTGATGAAAATACAAATGTGAAGAATAAGGGATTGACAATAAATAACATGAACAACTTCATGTTGCTGTGCCATCAGGGCTAAAGCCCTGGTAAGACGTGTACCCACTAACCCCAGCCTTAA
>JAUSDH010000266.1 GCA_030650655.1 Candidatus Brocadiaceae bacterium | reverse complement strand
GAGCCCAAGCTCAGACTCATTGTGGATACCGTAAAACGCGGCATTCCTCCGGAGCTGCGGTCAGAGATGATTGCAGGTCTCAAGGAGACGTCAGGGACACACCAAACGGGTGGCCAGAGCATGGAAGCGCTTCGTGACCTTTGGCGCAGTTTGATTCCTCACTTTCGAATACTCTGCCTCACAGAAAGCCCCGCGCATTCAGCGATGTGGTTTCACTACGCCGATCAGTACAAAGGTGCAGTGCTGGAATTCAATTGCAACGACGAACTCGACAGCGCGTGGCTTGACGCCCAACCGGTCACCTACCCCTCTAGGCAGACGGCTGGGCCAAGCTCCTCATGATGCCGAACGAGCTAGCTATCAAGACCATCTTCCGCGTCGCGATATACACGAAGTCGACGGACTGGAGCTATGAGAATGAATGGAGAATTGCTAGCTTCAAGCGCCCGAAAGTCACGGGCCTGTTCACCGACTACAAGTTCGACCCAAGAGAGCTGTCGAGCGTCTACTTTGGTCCGCTGATCTCACCGGTAGACAAAAATTCACTAATCGCAGTTGCTACCAAGTATCCTCACATACGACTATATGAGGTGGCCATCGGCATGAGTAGGACGTTCTTGTTCAATGAAATACGTGGCTAACCCTTCATTCCAGCGGACCGCCTTCGGCGGACGCGGCACTCCAACGTTAGGATGGGCAAAGAAAGGAATTGACACATTATGGCTGCGTTACACGCAACTGACTCAGCGTAGACGTAAAAACGAGAGAGAAAAAGATACATATGCCTGAGATTGCTCGCTTCTTTGGGATTATTATTCGCATGTATGCCGCTAAAGCAGCATGACGACTGCGGTGAGGTGAACCATTACACTACTTTTTTGCAGCAATCTTGTCGTTAAGGGCATGGAGGAATTTGTCTATGTCTACATTGTGCATCTTGGTCGCCATATCAATGGTCGCAACCCTGCCCATGGTATTCCGCATGACGGGGTTGGCCATCTGTTTGAATCCAAAGTCGAGGAATATTTGAAGCGTCTCCGGGAATTGGTCGACAATATCAAAGACCTTCGTATCTTTCGTGATCTCGGTTAATTTTTTGGTTACAGATGGTTTTGCCTCCTGTACAGTATTCATGGTCTTCCACAAGTTATATCCGAACATACCAAGGGCTGCCAACTCAAACCAGCCGGACATTCCCACTGTTGCATAAAATATTGACCTTCCGCTCGTGCCCACCAATATCTGTGAAAAAACCCTTAAAAAACAGCCTGTATTCAACAGTATAAAGGTGATGTTTGATAACCTTATACTGTACATGTTAATTCCTGTAAATGTCGGAATCATCTTAGAGGCATAACCAATAATCATCATCGTTATAAATCCCACTGTAATAGCATGATTAAACGAACCGTGAAACCTTCTTTGAACTTCTGTACCATGTCCCAAAAACGGCATAACAACCAGAATACTGGCGCTGACAATAAGCCAGATATATGCGGTGCGAATAGTTTTTGCATAACTCCTATCCATAACCACATCGTCCAGTTCTTTTGTGGATCGTTCGAAAATACGCAGGCCATAGATAAAAGTGAAAAGGGCAAAACCTATGGGAAAAGCCACTGCTTGCGATAACCGCAATGCTACGATGTTTCTATCTGCCAGGAAGTGTGTAATAAAATAAATCGGAATCGATATGTTCATAATCCAAAAGGTCAAGTTGACCGCCTTTTCCCTGACAGGCTTTATATCGAGAAAGGCGTATACCGTCCTTATATTTATGGCAAAAATAAACATGAGTACAAAACCAAAGAGATAGAGATGCACATAAGGACTGAAAAACGACTTCGGAATTTCGTAAAGGGCATGTTGGTATAAATAAACGTTCATTCCCAGATTCATGCAGGTAGCGATAAGAAACCAGGTAATTCCTGCCTTAAAAAACTTATCAAAGATACCGACCTTTTCTTTGCTCGATAAGATGGTTCTTAAGATAATAAATGCAAACAGGAAAATCGCGATGATCTCAAAAATGGCGGACAGTGGAAGCAAAAACCTGAGGGTACTATAAGGTAAGGGTTGTACAACAGTTCTCAATGAAATACCAACAATGGCAAATCCATAACAGATGTTTGCCAAACTCCTGTGTCTGAGTTCTGTATTCTTTACCCTTGGTATAATGTACAAGGCGAAACCCATGATGCAAAGCCCCACCCACCCATAAATCTGCGCATGTCCATGTGCCTGAATAAGTGCATAATAAATTGAATTAAAGTTTAATTTAATGGCGATATAACTGAGTATAATGGCGCCAAACGTCACACCTACGGTAAGCGTTAAAACGATTGCCGTTTTAACGAATTTCTCGTAAATTTTATCTTCTTCAAACTTTGGAATTTCAATATGTTCACCACCGCCCTTTTCGATAGCCTCGTTGAGTTCTTTCACAAGGGTATCATAATCAACCTCATGTGCCTTGGCAAAAAAGGCAATCGGTTCATTAGGTCCCCGAACCCCACCGGCTATAACAAGGTTGTACTTCTTGAATACTGCAATTGTCTCTGGATGCGACTCTATAAGATCTCTGATTATTGTATTTCTATTTATTTCCATAGGATAGAATAAATCAAATTTTGATAAACCTTTCAAGAAAATTAAAAATTACTTTCACAGAAATAATATAATGGCTTAATGACATCTTACCAAATAATCCTGCCAAAATGACAGAAACTATTTGTGTTGCTGAATAATATTTTAAAATCACAACTTTTTTATAACTTTTTGTGTTGCAATGAATTATTTATCACTAAACATTTGAATATAATCTCAGGCATAGGTTTTGCTTTCAATACAAACAAGCGTGTTTATATCTTTTATTTCACTGTCATTTTTGTAAGGAGGTATGTGTTATGGCAAGAGAGTTGATAAAGTGGTCGCATTTACCCACCATTTCATCGCTCCAGAATGAAATGAATCGGATGCTGGACCGGTTTTTCAAGAGCGGGGATTTGTCCGATTTTGGAATGGAGACAGGCGCATGGATACCGCCCATTGATTTAGCGGAAACGGACGAGAAATTCGTCATAAAGGCGGAAATACCTGGTATTGACCCAAAGGAAATCGATATTTCCGTAAAGGACAATATCCTCTTAATCAAGGGCGAGAAACAAGAAGAAAAAGAGGAAAAGGGTAAAAACTACTATCGGATGGAGAGACGCTATGGAGGCTTCTCGCGTTCCATTGACCTTCCAAGTTCTGTGGATACAAATAAAGTAGCGGCCGAGTACAAAAACGGTGTGCTAGAAATTACCTTGCAAAAGAAGGAAGCAGTAAAACCAAAACAGATCAATGTGAAGGTTAGTTAAAGTCGTAACCGCAGATTGCACAGATTGGCTTTATAAAAACCGGGTAGACTTCAATTAACCAGAAGTTGTGAAACTGTGAGGATGAGAGGTTGGGAGAATCAAAACTTTCCAACTTCTTATCCTCTTTATTTCCCATCTTCTCAACTTCCCACCTTCCCACCTTCTCAATTTCCTCACTACAGTTCTCCAATCACGGCAATTTCAGTCTCCAGCGTATACCCTAGTTTTCGTTTTACTTCTTCTTGTACATGCTTAATTAACCGGAGGACATCAGCAGCCCTGGCATTGCCCGTATTGACAATAAAGTTCGCATGCTTTGTAGAAACTTCCGCCCCACCAATACGAGCGCCCTTGAGTCCAGCCTGATCAATCAATCTGCCAGCCCCAACACCTTCTGTTTTTTTAAACACCGAACCACAGCTTGGAAACTCTGCTAATAGTGGCTGTTTTGCGCGACGCCAGGCTATATTTGCGTCTATCACCTGAAGAATTTCTTCCTTCGGCTTTGGGCTGAGTTGGAAGGTAACATCGAGCACAATATCCTTTCGCACCTGCAGGATACTCGTATCATATCCATACTGAAAGTAATCGACTCCGACCGTACGGAACTGCCCATCTTCCGTAAATATGCGGCATGTCTGGACGATTTCCTCAATAAAGACCGTCCGTTTTCTGTCGGGTGACAAAAAGTGCAGGTTCTGCCACATCGCCCCGCCAACGGTACTTGGGATGTCGCTAAAATGCTCAAACCCAGACAATCCAAGGTTTTTACACTGCTCTATAAGATCGTCAACTATTGCGCCACTTTCTGCCAGCACCCTTCCATTATCGAGGAACATAATTTTATTTGCCCGGTTACGGATAACCAATCCGCGAAACCCCTTGTCGGTAAATAAAATATTAGCCCCGCAACCAAGCAGGAAAAATGGAGTACGGCTGCGACGCGCCTCTGATAAGGCATTTACCAATTCATCAATAGTATGAACCTCAACAAATAAATCCGCCGGCCCGCCGATCTTGTATGTGGTAAATGGAGCTAAAAATTTATTTCGTTCTAGGTTTGGAATATTTAGTGACATAGTGCTGTATATAGCTGTAAATTTAACGCCTTCGGCGGACTCTATCTTGCAAGTTTAAATTATACCTTATTTCAAGCCCGAAGGGCTGTCAGCATATAGCAGGGGGTGAAGCCCCCTGAGTAAAAGAACAACACAAATTTAGCCCCGAAGGAGTGAAAGAAATTTATTATTATTTCCATAATTTCTGCCGCCCCGTTGGGGCTATGTATTTGGTATTTCACATATACGGGGGCTTCACCCCCGCATATATGCTTTCCGCCCTTTGGGCATACTCTTGTCCCCGTCAGCGAACAGGGATCGCCCGCTAACCAGCTTAAATAAAATGAAAATTCCTATACAATAAACTTAT
>JAUSDH010000251.1 GCA_030650655.1 Candidatus Brocadiaceae bacterium | reverse complement strand
CAGGATATATTTACCGTAACATCCCCGATTCCCTTCCCTAATCCCTTGATTGTTGTTGCAGAAAAGAGCGGTTGGTTTTGATTTGAAAGGCTTTGTAGTTATGTCAATATCATCAGCAGAATGAGCGCCGTTAAAGGTATTTAACCATTACTTTGTTGTTCAATAGCAACGCTTTGAGGGTATATTTTAACGGTCAGGCATCACCTTCCGCAATGAAGCGCAGCGGAACAGCGGTAAGGTGTATGCCAATGTTAGGCACTATTTTTTGATCTCGTAACCATACTTTTCGTTCAATCGTAACAATATGTTATCCCAATTCTTTTGTAACCATGTATCGAGCTCAGCCATCAAAGCGTCCCCTCTTATCAAATCGTTTCTATCTCCTTTTGGTTGAGCACCGGCTAATAGAAGCTCGACTGCTGGAATAAACTTGTCATATACAATATCACCCCACCTACTGTATATATTATTCAAAACTGTTATGTCGCATTCAGATAGTCTTTCTTTAGACTTATTGAACAATGATTTTACTTTTTCAAAATCAGCGAGTGTATCTTTGGAGCTAACCATAGCGTGGGCCAATTTATTAGCACTAACAGCATAATCATATCCGGTGAAAAATCCTTCAATACTCTTGCGTGTTTTTACATCTATCTCGACACCACTAGTAGTTTTTGTGGCAATATACCTTTCCAATCCAAGTGGTTTCAACGCCCAGCCATAGGGCCGTAACATGAGCGATGGAGCGAAGGCGAACACTAAAAACGCTGCAATAGCGATAAGCGAATAAAGCACCGTTCCCCTTTCAATTCCCCGCACCTCCGCAAGTGACTGACTGCCCTGCCACTCTTTATAAGCCAGCCAACCAATCAGTGAGGTGCATTCCATGAATCCTGTAATCCAATACAACCAATCCCTAGTTACTTCAGGTTTCTGAGTAAACCTGATCGTCATAGCAACACAGAAGGCGGACCAAAAACCCCAAAAGTAAACCTGATAGATACCTGCAATTCCCATAAGAGGAAGCATAAATGCTTTTGGTGGGTTCTCTGATTTTGCAAACAGTGCCATAGGGGCAAGGCTTGCCATTAAGCCAACGGAGTAAATCAAAACTGCGAGGAAACCAGCAAATAGGAGAATGACATTGAATAGGATGAAATTCATCGTTCTGTTTTTACGCCTAAACAATAATTAGATTGATCCGCATAGTATACGAATCACCGGTTTCTGATCCCCATAACACGCCTTTGAAACAACGTATGCTGCTATGATAATGCGTATATGCTCAACCACTTAATTCGCTTGGTATTTGTTATCACGGCGTCTTATTTAGAATTTGCTTTTCAAATGATATTATATTTACTACCCACTTCCGGTATGTCAAAAAAATAATTTCAAACGCACCTTTTTGATACATGATTTCAAGATTTTATTTATTTTATACCCAGTTGTGCTTTTACTTCACTTAAAGGTATCGTTTTCGTTTGCTTAGCCCTTTGCTCAAGTAACCTCATTAACTTCTTGTTTTGTCTCGTAAGTTCAATCTCACGATTAAAATCGTCTATTTCGGCAAGAATAAATTCGGTTCCATCGTGAGAGCGGATAACAATGTTCTCTTGACGTGCCTTCCTAAGCAGTTCGTTGATACCTTTTAACCTTTTTGATATTGCTACTGTTTTCATAGTTTGTATTCCTTTCCACGAATGTAGAGTATGCTACCTCTCTTAAATCCTACTGTTTCAATTTTAACGAACTCCACGGTTTCGTCAATGTCATAAAAGACGCGAAATTTATCTATTCGCAATTCCCATTCAGCCAGTTCGTTGGGACGTAATCTTTTCCTGTTGCGTGTTTCTTCAATCGGTTGATGTTTGAGTTGTTTTTCAATCTCGTTAATTATTCGCTTCCTGTCTGTTTTTCTGAACAGGCGCATATCTTCAATGGCTTCTGGAGTGAATTCTATCCTGAACATAACCATTAGTTATTGCAAATAAGGTTAGTATGAATCGGCTGAAGCAATGTATTGAGTATATTGGGATAGCATGCACATAAAGCATTTTACCATATTGTACTAATTGACTCAAATGATATACCTTAGAGATTACTCTTGTCAAATTTATTTTGAACCACTTGAGATTACAACTATTTGCAGGTATCAGGATATGAGTTCCTTGAATGCCTGCGCATCGTCAAACACGGAGGCATTATTTAACATGACGACGGATAAACTCGGATTCTCAGGATTAAAGATACGAAAACGGCAGATTAACATCAATATATATTTGTATAACAAATTTATAAAACCTTGTTTTTTGACAAAGATTTTAAATCTGTTCAATCTGCGTAATCTGTGTCCGATTTTAGTTCTTTTTTATCTGAGTTTTAATTTGCATCGTGAACAGAAGTCGGGTCCTTTTATGTCGGTATCTTGCAAAGAGTTTGAAAAATGCATGATGCACCTTGTGTCTCCGCAGTGCCCAAGTCTGTACGTATGGCCAATCTCATGGACTGCCTCTTTTAGCGCACGTTCCAGGAATTGTTTCTCATTTTTCGGCAGGCCGTAGAATTCCTGACGGAGTCTTACCAGCGATATGACACAGACACCATAAGCAACATCCGCCTCTCCAAAGACGAAGTTCAATTCCGGCACATATAAGTCGAGATCAACGATACCAAGAATGCGTGCGTCCATCACAGGTATGTTTTTCAGCCATTCCAGTATTTTGGTCGATTGATATTGTCTTCTTTTGGGATCAAAGGCGTATTGTGGGATATGTTCCTCCCTTGCTATTCTAACATCGAAACCAAATGTACGGATTAGCTCATTTTGCAGGAAAACTAAAACTTCTTTCCGGATGGTGCCAAATGGAACGATTAAAAGTGATTGTGTTTTAGGTGTTGTTGCAAACATCAAGTTTTTATTGTATCTCTTTCTCTATTTTGCTATATATTCACTGTGAATTTCTTCTTTATCCTACTATGATAAAATAAAAATATAATAAAGAAAGGTTTTTCAGTGCATATCCCTGACGGGTTTCTCGACACCAAGACATGGATTGGCATGGGCTGTATTTCTACCGTATTCATTGGCGTTGCCGTTCGAACGGCAAACAAGAAGATATCAGAAAAACACATCCCCCTTCTGGGTGTCATGGCAGCCTTTGTCTTTGCTGCACAGATGTTTAATTTTCCCGTCGGCGGCGGTACGAGCGGCCATTTCATGGGCGCTACCCTCATCGCTATTCTTCTTGGCCCATGGGCTTCAGTGCTCATAATGACAACGGTGCTTACCGTCCAATGCCTGATATTTCAGGATGGCGGTCTTACAGCACTGGGTGCTAATATATTCAATATGGGTGTTGTGGGCGGATTTTTTGGATATTATGTAAACATTATTATCCGGCTTTTTGTTCAGGGTAGAAAAGGCCTTTTCATCGGAAGTTTTACAGCGGCGTGGTGTTCTCTTGTATTATCGGCAACCTGTTGCGCCATAGAATTAAGCATTTCAGGCACAGCGCCTTTAAAGATTGTTTTATCTGCCATGGCTGGTATCCACGCCGTTATTGGCATTGGCGAGGGGTTTATTACCATTGCAACACTCAGTTTGCTTACAAGAGTAAGGCCAGATTTGCTGGAGTTGCAGAAAATATAGCAGCTATTTATTCTGTACTCTGACAAGGAAACCCGACGAATATTGAACAAGGAATAATGAATGTCGAAGGAGGACAAGAAAACCTCATAATAATTATTCGCCCGCGAAACACACGAAAGAACACGAAAGGAAAATTATTTTCGTTTGTTTCGCGTGTTTTGTGGGCTATTCCCATTCGAAATTCCTTTTTCCATTTCTATCAAATATTTTTTGATATGCAGTCCTGAGGCGTATCCAGTTAGTGAACCATCTGAGCCGATGACCCTGTGGCAGGGGATGACGGGCGGCAAGGGGTTTTTATTATTTGCCATGCCAACTGCCCTGGCAGCACGGGGATTTCCAATCCCTTCGGCAACCCACTTATAGGAACGGCATTCTCCATACGGAATTTCCCGCAATTTATTCCATACCATTATCTGGAATGGCGTACCACTGCATAAGTCCAGAGGAAAATCAAAGTCTACCTGCTTGCCTTTAAAATATGCCTGTAAAAGGTCTATTTCATATTTCAGGTGTGAATCATATCTCTGAATATTTATACGTATCCTTCCATTCATTGAACGGGAAAGGTTGTTGTTTTGAACGAGGCGCTCTATATCATTTTCTGTGGAGTATGGAAATGCTATTTGGCAAACACCCTGAGTGCTTTTTGCGATGTACCCGTATCCGAAAGGGGTTAAAAAGCTGCTAAAATAAAGTATTTCAGGATTGTTTATGAGAACTTTTGTGTCCAAACGTCAACCTGTATCCTTTAATGATGCCCATAAAAATCAAAGTGATAAAAAGCAATGTGGCAAGTACAGAAATAGCAAGAGTGGTAATCACCCACAGTTCTTTTATGTAATAATTCCACCATTTGTAGTGCAGCAGATGAATACCCAGTTTTTCGAGAAAGAAGAGGATTGCTGAGATAGTACCAAATCCAAGAACAAGGTGCTTGATATCCTGCTTGTGAGGCGACATTGAGACCGTAAAAATAACGAGCGCTAATAAAAAGAAAATATGGCGCATATCAGTTATACGGAACTGGTTCCGGAAGGTATTGAAAGTGATCCATACCGCATCGAGCAGATGCCGTATCACGTCAAAAAGCCCTTTGAGCGTAAAATGGATTTCCTGGGGAAATGTACTGATGAGGTGGACGGGATTAGAAAGTATTTTTGATATAAAAAAGATGAAGAAGGCGCAGCCAAACAGAGGGGCCGCGGCAATGAAGAAGTCGAAGAGGAATGGGATCTTGGGTTTATCATACTTAATTCCCGTGCTATTGGATGTAAAAAGGTTCAGTTCTTTAATCGTAGTCCCGGTAACAAGGCACAGGAGCGCATGGCTGAGTTCATGAACGATGGCGCCAGGCAGCAGAAACCCCTGTATCATTTTGGTACTGGCATGCTTTATCCACAGTCCGCAGGTTGCATAACTGAGGAAGATAATCATGATAAGACCGATTGCTAATGATAGGTATATCATATTAAAATTTAACCACAGAGTTCGTCTAAGGAAGAAATATTAACAAAAATTACATGTTTCCATGTATTGCCCTTCTGGAGTTGTGGTACGTGTGGTAGATTAACAGAGGTATTTGTATATGTCAATCTGAAAAGGTAATTTTCTCCAGTGCTCCCATTGTGCGAAGCAGAGATTCACTCATACGATTACCAAGATGCTAACTGGTTATCAGGTAAAATCTGTAGTTATTCGTATGTATCTGTCAAAATCTGCATCCCATTGAAACACCAAGAATTGCTTTGCAATTTGGAGCATGGAATATATAATAAATGCGTTAATGCACCGATAAACACGGAATAAATAGATATCGGGCAGACCATTATTGGAAGAGATGATTATGGTTATATTCGGTTGTAAATCTGTATACAAATTTACAAAACCGTGCTTTTTTAGCAAAGATTTTTAATCTGTATAATCTGCGTAATCTGTGTACTAATTTTGGTTGTAGCTTATCCACGCGGTGAGTAACTGTGGTGCGCTTATTTTACAAATATTCTATGATTATGTGGGGACGTAGCTCAGTCCGGGAGAGCGTCTCGTTCGCAACGAGAAGGCCGGGGGTTCGATTCCCCTCGTCTCCACCAATTTTTCAGAAGGTAATCTACCTTGTCAGAGATGGTTAATACTAAGGTACGATAGCCTTTTTTTATTTATACTTTAATCTTTTAGAGAGATAAATCATGAAAATTGCGATAACGGGTTTGACAGGCTTCTTAGGTCACTACCTTGCGAAAAAACTCTTCGAGAGGGATGTTCATATCCTGGCTCTTATACGGGACAGCACCAATATCTTGCATCTCCATGATTATCAGAAAAAAATCACATTTCATAAAGGTGATTTAACGGATAAGGAAAACTTAAAGAAATTTGTGCAGGGCGCCGATGTCGTTATCCACATGGCGTATGAGCGGCAGGGCGCTACGTTTCATGAAGCGGCAAATAAGGATATTAAGAGATTTGTAGAGGCAAATCTCCTCGGCAGCATAGAATTGCTGGATGCCTCCAAACAAGCAGGTATCAAGCAATTTATCTTTATCAGTTCCTGTGCAGTGTATGGGCGCATCTATCCAAATATCAAGCTTGACGAATTACATCCCTTGTTACCCGATTCGAATTATGGCGCTTACAAGGCATCGGTAGAGGCATTCTGTCATGCATATTATCTCTCAAAAACCTTTGATACAACTATCTTTCGCCCTGTAGGCATCTATGGCATAAATCCGCATCTAGCGCATTCTGCATGGTATAATATTGTAAAGGACATCAAACACGGCGGTAATGTGGAAGTTTCTGACGGTGGAAAGGTCGTTAATGTTGAAGATGTCGTTCGAGCTATAGACCTGGCGATTGACAACAAAGAAACTGCAGGAAAGATTTATAACCTGGCAGACTTTTATGTCGATAACATGAGCATAGCTCGTATGGCTAAAGAGATGTGTACCTCCCAATCCAATATCAGCGGCACACCCAAGCAACCGATCAATACTATCGATAACACACAATCCAGGGCATTAGGTGTATGGTATGCAGGAACTGGTGGTTTAAAACGATATATTCGCGAACTAATTAGTCATATCTAGAGTTTCGGTTTTATGCCGTGTATGCAGTTATTTAGAGATTCCATAATTGAGGAGGTAAACAAAAAAGGCAAAATTACCTTTGCTGAGTTTATGAAAATGGCGCTGTATCATCCGAAATACGGCTATTATAATTCATATAGAGAGCGGGTTGGGAGATTTGGGGACTTCTATACAAGCCCTACCGTCCACAGGATTTTCGGGGAACTCATTGCAAAACAACTTGAAGAGATGTGGCGGATTATGGGAGGAGGATTATTCACTGTTGTAGAGATGGGAGCCAATAAAGGATGGTTATGTCATGACATCATTCAAAATATAATGAAAGAATACCCCGAATTTTATGCTAATTTTCATTATATCATTGTCGAATCGAATCCATACGCAAGGGGAAAACAAAGGCTGCTTTTGGAATCTATTCATGTAACGGATGAGAAGGTGTCGTGGCATACTTACTCTGAAGACGGATTTCCCTTTGACAGGATTCAGGGATGTTTTTTGTCGAATGAGTTTGTTGATGCCTTGCCTGTACATCGTTTAAAGGTAAAAAATAAGGTTTTAAAAGAAATATACGTGAGTTATAATGATACTGGTTTTTTTGAAATTGACGATGAGGCATCCACTGAGGCACTAAAAAGGTATCTTGATACTTATCAAATATATCTAAAAGAAGGGCAGGGGTATGAAGTAAATCTCGGTGCTGCAGAATGGCTAAGACACGTTTCAGAAAAATTACAGAAGGGATTTGTACTAACCATTGATTACGGCGATACAATCGATGGACTATATAGAGAAAATGGCAGTGACGGGACATTACGGTGTTTTTATAAACATACCGTGAACCGGGATTTTTATGAACGACCGGGTGAACAGGACATAACTGCCCATGTGGACTTTACAAATCTGATGAATGCTGGTAAATCAGCCGGATTGGAGGTCACTGGTTTTACAAAGCAATCCCATTATTTAATCGCATTAGGCATTCTGAAACGATTAAACAATACAAACAAAGATATTGAAACGATACTTAAAGTAAAAAATCTTTTCCATCCGGAGGGGATGGGGAACGTTTTCAAGGTATTAATTCAGCATAAAAATATTGAACGTCCGCAATTGTCCAGTTTAAGGCCATTATCTTCATTAACAATGTAAAAGATTTATTTTGGAAAGGGGGTTGTATGAAGACGAATCATACATTAGAACCTAATTCCATGATGGAAGTGCTCATGGAAGCAATCAAGAGAGAGCAGGAGTCGTACGATTATTACTATCGTGCGGCACTGCAAGCGGCAAAACCCGCCACCCGTAAGATGCTGTTGTGCCTGGCTGAATGGGAAAAGGGACATATCGAAGAGCTTACTAACCATGTGATGGAACTCAAAGCCCAGAAGGAAATTGATCGGGCTATTACCGGCGGTTTGTAAACATTAAATTAACTGGGACACAGATAAATATAACCTTTTAATATTTTGCTTGCTGGTTCAATCGTCCTCGATTGAACCAAAATGTTTTAGTTCAGGCTACATGCTTGAACCAGCACAGAACAGTGGCAGGAGACTACTGCCACCACAATAAATTGTATTTATGGTGGAGAAAACGATGGATGTCAAGCGAGAAGATTTACTACAGCTATACTATTATTTGAGATTAACACGACGACTGGAAGACCGCGTTACCTCGCTCTATCATCAGGGAAAGATATTGGGAGGTGCCTGGACGAGTAACGGCACAGAGGCGGTTTCTGTGGGGTACGGCTACGCCCTCGAAAGAAATGACATTGCAGCCCCGTATTTCAGGGATATGGGTGTCTTCTTGATCCGGGGTATTTCAGCAAAACGGATTATGGCTCAGTACTTTGGCAAGAAAACGGGTGTTACCGGTGGTAAGGAAGGGAACGTCCACATTGGTGATTTGAATTTTGGCGTTATTGGTTTTCCCAGCCATCTGGCAGATAATTATCCTGTAGGAGCAGGAGCCGCTCTTGCATTTAAAATACGCGGAGAAAAAAGGATTGCAGCTGCATGTACCGGGGATGGTGGGACAAGCCGCGGCGATTTCCACGAGGGAATGAATTTCGCCGCAGTAAGAAAATTACCCATTGTATTCATCTGCAACAACAACCAATACGCCTATACTACACCGTTACGATTGCAGATAAATATTAATAATATTGCAGAACGTGCCCTGGCTTATGGTATGCCAAGCAAAATTGTTGACGGTAACAATGTCGTTGAAGTTTATAAGGCTGCAAAAGAGGCATACGAAATTGCAAGAAATGGCGGAGGGCCTACTTTTATAGAATGCAAGACCATGAGGATGCACGGTCACTCCGAGCATGACAGCGCCAAATACGTCCCACGGGAATTATTGGAAGAATGGAAGAAAAAAGACCCGATTTTAAATATGGAAAAATATCTGCTGGAAAACACTATATCTCAAAAGGCGGAATTGGAGAGCATTGACTCACGGGTAAAGAAAGAGATCGAAGAGGCCGAGACGTTTGCAGAGCAAAGTCCTTATCCTGAACCAGAAGATGGTCTGAAGGGTCTTTATGCAACACCCATAGAAGAGGAGTAGACGAATATGAGAGAGATTACCTATCTAGAAGCAATAAAAGAGGCATTGGACGAAGAAATGGCGCGGGATCCGAGCGTTTTTATTTTGGGTGAGGATGTTGGGGTTTATGGTGGTGCGTTTCGTGTGACGGAAGGGTTTTATGAGAAGTACGGAGACTGGCGTGTCCTGGATACGCCATTATCCGAATCCGGATTTACCGGCGCTGCCATTGGTGCGGCGCTGGTTGGAATGAGACCTGTCGTTGAGATGCAGTTTGCAGATTTTATCTCCTGCGCCTTTGACCAGCTGGTAAATGTAGCCGCAAAAAACCATTACCGTTGGGGGGCTGCTACGCCCATCGTTGTACGGGCGCCATACGGTGGGAATATCCATGGCGGGGCATTCCACTCCCAGTGTATCGAAGGATTCTTTTTTAATGTGCCAGGATTAAAGATCGTTGCGCCTTCCACTGCGTATGATGCTAAAGGCTTATTAAAGGCGGCAATTCGAGATAATGACCCAGTCATTTATTGCGAACATAAATATCTCTACAGAAGAATTAAAGATTCTATTCCAGAGGGAGATTATGTTGTACCTATAGGAAAAGCGAGGGTTGCCCTGGAGGGGAAGGACGTATCAATTATCACATACGGAGCAATGGTTCATACCGCACTTGAGGCGGCACAGGCCCTTAAGGAAAAGGGAATTTCTTGTGAAATTATTGATTTGAGAACTATCCTTCCGTTAGATAAAAAATCGATTTTTGCTACCGTAAAAAAGACTAACAAGGTTGTCGTATTACATGAGCAGACCAAGACGGGCGGTGTTGGCGCTGAAGTATCGTCTCTCATTACCGAATATTGTTTTGATTATTTGGATGGGCCTATTATTCGTGTTGCAGCTCAGGATACACCTGTACCGTATAGTGCGCAGTTGGAGGAGGCTTTTATTCCGCAGGCAAAGGATGTTATTTCTGCGGTAGAGAAATTAATACGCTATTGATGTGGAGGTTTCAGATATGACTGTTGATGTGATTATGCCACAAATGGGTGAAAGTGTTGTTGAGGGAACCATTCTCAAATGGCTTGTGCACGAGGGGGATCGTGTTGAAAAGGAACAGCCCATTGTGGAAATCAGTACGGATAAGATCGATACCGAAGTGCCGTCACCTGTCAATGGTATCATAAAAAAGATCCTCTATCCTGAAGGACAGACATTGCGAGTGCTTACGGTGATTGCACAAATTGAGCCTGTTGAGGCAAAAGAAGGCGTGAGTGTACCGGTAGAAAAGCCGGAAGCTCCTAAGAAAGTCGAAATAATTGAGACAATAAAGGAAGCCGAGAAGATTGAAGAGGTAGAAAAACGGTATTCGCCGTTAGTAAGAAGACTGGCTAAAGAATACAACATTAATCTGGAAGAGGTAAAGGGCACTGGCGAAGGAGGACGGGTTACCAAAAAAGATATTATGGATTACGTGGCTTCGAAACCCGGTATTACTGCACCTTCTCCGGCAGAGATAGAAAAGAAGGTTTTAGAAAGAGAGACACTAATTCCGGTAAGCCCGAAAAGAAAGATTACTGCAGACAGGATGGTACAGAGCAAACGAACGTCCGCCCATGTAACGACAGTGTTTGAGGTCGATATGACGAAGGTCGTCCGGTATCGTGAACTCAATAAGGATGCCATGAAGAGGGAAGGTATTCACCTTACTTACCTTCCGTTTATAACCCTGGCCACAGCTCGTGCGCTTAAGGAACAGCCCCTGCTGAATGCCTCATGGACAGATGAAGGCATTGTGCAGAAAAATTATATCAATATTGGAATCGCTGTATCCCTTGAGGACGGATTAATCGTTCCAGTGATAAAGGATGCAGATAAAAAAGACCTGTTGCAATTGTCCAAAGATATTCAGGACATTGCAGCACGTGCACGGAATAAAAAATTGAATTTGGAGGATGTTCAGGGCGGGACGTTCACCATCACCAACTACGGTCTGAATGGTAGTCTTTTTGGAACGCCTGTAATTCTACAACCGCAGGTGGCGATATTAGGTGTCGGCGCTGTTGTGAAAAGACCTGTGGTGATAGACGATGCTATCGCAATTCGATCCATGATGTATCTTAGTCTTTCATTTGATCATCGGGTTATGGACGGTGCAAATGCAGATGCGTTTCTTCACAAGGTAAAGGATATTTTGGAAGGATGGGAGGGCTCTGTCTATGAGAGGAAAATGTCATCTCCTCCAACTGGATATGGTGGAGTATGGTAGTTAACCACGGAGGAATTAGGCTGCCTTCGGTAGCGGCTTTTAAGCTCCCCTCTAAAAAGAGGGGCCGGGTGTGTGTTACGGCAAACTTACACACCCCTTCATCCCATAGGCGTTAACTTAAGAAAGAGCTATAGCATTTAAGAGTGAAATATCGAATGTAGAACAAGGAATATTGAATTTCGAAGGAAAAAAACTTAATAATTCGACATTTTTTGT
>JAUSDH010000262.1 GCA_030650655.1 Candidatus Brocadiaceae bacterium | reverse complement strand
TGCTGAATGATATTCTTGTCCACCAGATTGCCCCTGCTGATTGTGTTGCATTGGCTAATGCATATAAGGCAGCTGAACGATCCGATTTAAATAACCTTTTGCTCATAGACGAGATGCTTTATTCCATGAAACTTTCAGGTGAAATGAGGGAATGTTCTGTGAAGACGGGTAAATGCCTGTTATCCAATCTCCTTTTAATGATTCCCGAACGCCCCATCATCAGTGATTTTCATGAGATAGTCCGTACGGGGGTTAGTCCGGGAAATTATGCTGTAGCGCTGGGTTTAGGTGGTTATCTATTGGGATTGACCTGTCCTGAAACGATTATGATTGAGTTGTATTCTTTTTGTGTGAGTTTTGTTGGAGCAGCGATGAGGCTTATTAAAATGGACCACATTATGGCGATCAGGATAATCAACAAGTTGCAGCCTTTATTTGTAGAAATTATTCAGAAAAATATTTACAAGATACCGGATGAAATGTACTCATGTGCTCCTTTGGTGGATATTATGTCTATAAAGCATGAACGGGCGGCCGTTCGGATGTTTTTAAGTTGAATCACAGGCTTTCTCAGAATATTGAGGATATAAAAAACATCTGTTTTACGAATTAATCTGATAACCGAAGGTTTGCATTTCTATGGAAGGAGTATCGATGGAAGGCAAGATACCAAGAGTAGGTGTTGGAGGTCCTGTAGGTTCTGGTAAAACTGCGCTTATTGAGGCAATTGTGCCAGTACTGGTAAAAGACGGATATAAACCAATTATTATAACCAATGATATTGTTACTAAAGAGGATGCTGAACACGTAAAAAGAACACTCCAGGGTATCCTCTCTCCCGATCGCGTTCTGGGGGTTGAGACAGGAGGGTGCCCTCATACCGCCGTACGGGAAGACCCCAGTATGAACCTTATCGCGGTAGAGGAAATGGAACATAAATATCCAGATTCAAATATCCTTTTTGTTGAAACTGGGGGAGATAATCTGACGCTTACCTTTAGTCGGGTATTAGTTGACTACTTCATTTATGTGATTGATGTTGCTGCCGGCGATAAGATCCCTCGTAAAAATGGCCCTGCGATTACCCAATCAGATCTATTGATTATTAATAAAATTGATTTAGCCCCTCTGGTGAAGGCAGATTTAAGCATCATGGAACGTGATTCAAAGATGATGAGAAAAGGCAAACCGTTTATTTTTACCAATTGTCATACCAAAGAAGGAATTGATTCTGTATATCAGTTGCTTAAAAAAGAGGTACTTTTTGATGATTAGTATATGCATACGATGCTGAAAGATACCGTTATTGATGTACATGATCATCGGTTTTATACCCCCGTAACAATTCCTTCCGAAATTAGTCAATATGATGTAGAAATTCCGCATCTCGGTATCGGTAGAGCAGGCAAGGTTGGGTTACTGGCTTTGACTCTTGAAAACAAGCAGGGGCAAACGGTACTTGTAGATAATTATCACAAGGTTCCATTGCAAGTTCAAAAAGCCCTTTATATTGACGAGGAGATGCCGCATATGCCTTATATTTACATCATGAGTCCTAGCGGGGGAATATTACAGGGTGATAGATTAAGGATAGACATACACGGGCTTGCAAATAGCACATTTCATATTACTACTCAAGCCGCAACAAAGATTTACCGCATGGAAACTAACTACGCCACCCAGATATTGAATATAACTCTGGATAAGGGGGCTTATGCGGAATTTTTACCGGATATGATTATCCCGTATAAAAATTCTCGCTTTTATCAGGAAGTTAATGTAAGAATTCACGATGATGCAACCTGTCTTTATAGCGAGATATTAACGCCAGGACGTGTGGCTCATGGAGAATCCTTTCTCTATGAAATTTTTTATTCGCGTTTTCAGGCCAAGAGCTTATCCGGTCGTTTTAGATGTTTCGATCATATGGTTTTATCGTCAAAGACATTTAATTCGAAGTCGTGTGGTGTGATGGGTAATTGGGAAGTTTTGGCAAATTTTTATTTGCTAACGAAGAAAATTGAAAGTAAAGTATTGAATACCTTAATAGAAAACACAATTCAAAATGCCGGCGATATATGCTTTGCTTCCTCTGTCCTTCCTCATTCGGATGGTATTTTTGTGCGCATATTGGGTAGAAAACCAAGTGATGTGGAAGTTGCCTGTAAGCAAATATGGAATAGTATTCGCGTAAAATTATTTGGGAAACAAGCTCCGAATCTTAGAAAATAAAAAAGGTATCTTAATAAAATTTCTATTAAAAATAATCCATGGTAGAACACAACGTAAGTAATATTCAGACACAAAAGATAGAGAATACGGCATTAGAAAATAATTGTGCAGCAGTATTATCTATAGCCGATACGGTAAGGACTACATTGGGTCCAAAAGGATTGGACAAATTACTTGTGGATGAGTTGGGTAACCGTTTTATTACGAACGATGGTGCTACCATAATGCTTTCGATCAAAACGATTCATCCGGTAGCAAAAATGGTTGTTGAAATTGCGGATAGGCAAGAGGCTAAATCGGGAGATGGAACAACTACGGCTGTTGTTTTGGCAGCAGAAATGTTAAAGGAAGGAAAAAGATTAATTACTGATATGGGTATCCATCCTACGTTGATTGTGCGGGGTATGGAGATAGGAATTCAGCGCTCCATTGAACTTTTAAAGCAGATGGCCGTAAAGATTGACATTGAAGATGCCAGACTCGCTCAGGTGATTACAACGGCGGCTGGCAGCAGGATGGATGGCGACCAGGTTGTGTCCTTAGTGAGCGAGGCGGTTTCTCTTTTGAAAAATTCGAAGGGGAAAAAGAGGATGATCAATTTTAAGAAAAGCATCTTGTTAATTAATAAACCTGAACTGGAGGATTTAGTTTTTGATGGATTCGTTCTCCAAAGGCAATTCCATGACCCTCAGATCTCCAACCAGTTGCATAATGTTGGAGTAATTCTTGCGAAAATGGATTTGAAGGAGAGTCGGGAGTCATGGACCATGGAGATGAAAAATTATGATGACGTTGTGCGGATGAAAGAAAATCAAGCAAGAATTACGAAAGAAATTTCTGATAGTATTTGCAGGACAGGTGCAGGCATTCTATTTATATCCTCACCCCAGGTAGATGAACTCCTTTTATCAAATCTCCTTGTAAAGAATATCTTGCCAATACATGTCTCTAACGAAGAACTTCTTACTATTGCATATGCGTTCGATATGCAGGTAATAAGAAGAAAAGAAGACATTGAAAGGGGTACGGTTGTTACTATTAAAAGTATGTGCTACGATGAAGAGAAAGGATTATTCTTCTTTGAAAACCTCGCACAACAAAATGTAGTGACGATTATTATCGGTGGCGCTACAAAAGTGACATCACAGGAACGATGGCGTAGTGTGAAAGATGGCATTTCAGCGGCACAATCAGCATTAAATGACGGCATTGTAGCAGGAGGGGGAGCGGTTGAACTTTGTATCAGCGAGAAATTAAAAGAAAAAAGCTTGAACGGAGGGGTGGAGTCCCTGGGAATTGAAGTGGTTGCGCATGCACTTTCCAGTATTATGCGTCAAATACTTACCAATGCTGGTTTCAGTGCTTTTGAAAAGATGACAGAAATCAGAAATAAATCCGGAGAATATGGAATTAACATCAATACGGGAAAGATTGAAAATATGCTTGAAGCCGGCGTTATTGATTCTGCCGGGATTAAGATTAATGCCTTGAAGTCTGCGGCTGAAATTGTGAAAGCTGTCCTGCGTATCGACCGTATATTAATTGCCCATTCCCCACACAATGCGGTTGTTGGAAAATCTGCAAATGAACCGAATCTAAAAGGATAAATTGGGTAATAATGTTATTTTTTGTGATAGTTACTTATGCCATTAGTTGACGAAGTTAAATATGCGCTTCCCTATCAATCGGTATATTATATTATAGCGATATTCGGGGTTATTTTTCTGATATTCAGTCTCTTGTGGTGGAAAAATGTCCTGAAAGTAGCTCATCGCAATACTGCTGAATGGTTTTTATCTGCCGGCAGAAATATGAAAGGGGGAATAGTAACGGCTTCGATTGTTAGCACCTGGACATGGGCCGCTACTATTATGGTATCTTCAAAAATGGGGTATGACTATGGTATCAGCGGACCATACTGGTATGCAGCAGGAGCCACAATACCCATCCTTTTGTTTAGTGTGGTAGCAGTTTATGTAAAAAAATTAGCCCCGCAATTGCATACATTTCCTGAATTTATTCTGTACCGATATGATAAAAAAACCCACTGGATTATGATCATTATAGGCTTATTGGCCTGTACCATTGTAACTACGATGGTAATCCTGGGCGGTGCTCTGGCTTTAAACGTTTTAACAGGTATTAACGTAAAGATTGCAGTACTTGTGATCCCTTTGGCATTTTGTTTTTATAGTTCCATTACAGGTTTGAGGGGTTCTATCATCACAGATTATCTTCAGGTTGCGATTATTTTGATCATCGGTCTGGGATTGTCGGTGATTTTCTATTATAAATACGGAGACTTTGGTATCTGCAGCATGGTAGAAAATTTTCATGACAAAGGAAAGTTACTTAATATTACTTCTTACTCAGGGATTATGTTTGGAATTGTCAATACAATAGGGAATTTTGGTACGGTATTCCTGGATCAGACCTACTGGCAAAGGGCAATCGCTGTCAATTATAAGTCTGCGGGAAGTTGTTTCTTAACGGCAGGACTTGTATGGTTTGCGATACCCCTCTGTATTGCCACAGCATTCGGGGTGGGTGGATTGGCGTTGGGCATCAATGTTAGCGATTCTACAATCATAGCGCCGCTAACAGCATATCACGTGTCAGGCAATATCGGAGGTATTGCCTTTTTGGTGATGCTTTTTATGGCTATTATTTCAACAGGAAATTCTGAATCGGTTGCTGTGGCGTCCATCATTGCAAACGACATCTACCGTTTGAATATCAAACCGCAAGCTACGGATAGACAAATACTCAAAATCTCTCGTTTTACAACGGGTCTTTTTGGCATTATTGCAGGAATATTAAGTTTTTTAATTTATTCAATAGGTGTTCAAGTTTATTTCCTGTACCTTGCGATGGGAATTTTCTTGAGTGCCGGAGTGCTTCCAGTTATTTTTGGGATTATGTGGAAAAGATTGTCTTCCTTCGGTGCGTTTTGGGGAACCCTCCTGGGATTTATCAGTGGTATTATTGTTTGGTTAGTCGTGGCCAGCGCTCAGGATGGAAGTTCGTTGCTCGTGGCAATGGGTAAAATGGTTCCCATGGCGTGTGCAAATTGTACCGTTGTTCTGGTTAGTGGAATCGTTTGTCTGATTGATGGCTACTGGTTACAGAGCAGTCAATTTGATTTCTCCAGGATTCAACTCATGGTAACTTCGTTTCTGAAAAAACAGGAAATTAAAGATATAAAAGGATTCAGACCGGTATCAAAGAGTGATTATTTTGAGAATGTGAATGCGTATTTCAAAACAAACGGTCGGAAAATCATATTGTTGGCAATCTATAGTTCACTGGCTATGGAAGTGTTTTTCCCTATAATAATGTATTTTTCTGGTTTTACTTTCAGTAAGGGATTTTTTAGCTATTGGATTATTGGAACACTGGTGTGGCTTATGTTTTCCGCAGGATATACCATTCTTATCCCAATAATCGATTTCTTTCAGGCTGACGAAGCGGAACAGTTATATTATGAATGAATCTAACGTATTTGGGTTAGATAAATAGTATGTTCTCTCAGAATACCATCAGCACACGTCTGTTTAATGGATACTTCATTATTATCATTTTTTTGGGGGTCATCACCATTGTTGCGCTGGTGAAGCTGGGGAGTATCAATTATCTGAAAAGTGGTTTGACAGATGATAGTCGTATTCGAATTGAATGTATCTGTAATCTGGAAATATCCATTGAAAGATTGCGGACAATGACGCACAGGCATACAAATAAAAACAAAAAAATGGAACTTGCTGAAAATTATGTGAATATATTGAGCAGTATGAGAGACGAGTCTATAAAGTTAACAAAATCCTGTATTGGTAATTCTCTCTTATTACAGTTGAGCCAGGCAATAAAAAATCATTGTGATATATTGTATTCCGAGTATAAGGCATATCCCAATAAAACGTTACTCCTGTCCAGAATCAACAATGTAAACGTTATCATAGGTGCAATCAAACACGAAAGCTACAAGTCCTTTTATGAAATCCAAAATTCTTTCGAAAGTGTAATCCGGTCGGCGTCTTTAACGATACTGTTTTTCTTCCTTGTAACGGTTATTTTTAGTATTTTTTTGAGTATAAAGATTGCTTCCTCGATAACAAACCCATTGGCAAAGTTGGTGGATTCAGCTCAAAGGATTGTAGAAGGAGACCTCTCTGTCAGGCTGAGCGTTAATAAATACGATGAAATCGGTACTCTTTCAATGGTATTTAACAAAATGGTCGATACCCTCAGGATCGATCAAGAAAAGATTAAAGAGTATAATCGGAATTTAGAAGCCAAACATCGGGAATTGAAGAAACTTTCCCATAAAATAATTTCGGTTCAGGAGGATGAACGCAGACACCTGTCCAGGGTGCTCCATGAAGAAATTGGACAGGCGATGACTGCGTTAAAAATTAATATTAAACTCCTGGAGTGTTACAATCTCAAAAGTGTGCTTGATCAAAGTAATGAATTCCGGTTATGTGTGGAAGATTGTCGGAAGATCGTGGACATGGTATTCAAAAATATAAAAGATCTAACGTTCAATATTAACTATAGCATTCTTGAGAAATTGGGGCTATTAGCAACGATACGTAACTATGCTGAACAGGTCTCAAGAAGAGTGCCTATCCGAATTATTAATTACAGTAATATAAATGAGGAAAACATCCCTCTCAATTTCAAGTTGTATTTGTTCCGTATTGTTAGGGAAGCGATAACAAATATCACCAAGCATGCAAATGCAACTTTGGTAAGACTTGAATTCATTAC
>JAUSDH010000254.1 GCA_030650655.1 Candidatus Brocadiaceae bacterium | reverse complement strand
ATAATTCGAAATTCCTTGTTCGATATTCGTTATTCATTAAACGGTTAAATTAATCAATAATTTTAACTTAGCGCTTATGATTACACACCCCCGACCCCTCTTATTAGAGGGGAGTATTTAGTGTTTGTGGATATAACCATGCTGATGTTCGTGCTCATGCACAACTGCATCATGACGATGACGATGTTGATGTACCAAATTATTTTTTAGCAATAAGTCGTAATTGTTTAATATTTCTTTATAATTCCCTATAGCAACCGGCCTTTTCTCTTCACTAAATACAAGTACTCGGTCTGCTATTTCCTGGGTAAGAAACAGATCGTGTGTTACAATCAGGAGCGTCTTACCCTGAGATTTTAAAGTGTACAGGATATTGATAAATTTTGATATGCTTCTTGGGTCTAATCCACTGGTGGGTTCGTCCAATAACAATATCCTGGGATTCATAGACAATACCGTAGCGATAGCTGCCCTTTTCTTCTCGCCAAAGCTCAGATGATACGATGTGCGAGATTCATAACCTTGTAAGTCTACCAGGGCTAAGGCCTTTTGTGATGCCTCAGTAACCTGATTGGCATCCAGCCCAAGGTTTAAAGGCCCAAATGAAACATCGTCCATAACGGTAGGACAGAATAACTGATCGTCAGGATTCTGAAATACCATTCCCATCCCCCGTCTGATGTTTTTTAGATTTATTTTATTGAGCAACAATCCCATGACCTCGATATGACCATCACCATCCAGAATGCCCGTCAGATTCATAAATAGAGTCGATTTTCCGGTTCCATTAGCGCCGAGAATAACCATGGTCTCCCCTTCTTCCACTTCAAAACTAACGTCGTTCAGACCTGTTGTTCCGTCGGGATAACGGTAATTTAAGTTCGATACTTTTATAATCCTTGCCATAGATGAGCGCCGCTTACTCTCATATGTTCAATTTTATTAACCAGACCCGAGACAATACAAACTAACGACACGATTATACCAACCATAAATAAAATATCCATAGTAGAAAACCTGAAGCGTTTGACGCTGAGTATTTCTCCGCTGAATCCGCGGATAATCATCGCACTGTAAATTCTCTCGGCACGCTCAAACGTCCTGATAAATAATACCCCAATCATATATCCCATGGCTCGAAATTGTTCCTTATACCTGGAACCAAAATAACGAAGAGATCTGGCACGCATAAGCTTCCTTGCCTCGTCTATCAGTACAAAGATATAACGATACATAAACGACATGAGCATGACCAGCAATCGTGGTACACGGAGCATGTCCAGTCCTTTTAAAAAATCGGAAAATGTTGTTGTTGCATTGGCGATCACCAGCAGAAAAATAGATAATGAAGACTTGACGATGATATTAAGAAATGTCCAGACGCCCTCATACGTAATATCTAATTTCCAATGAGTTATTTCCAATGACCAACATACATTTCCTTCCTTTACAAACGGTACAAACATTGCAATAAAAAGTACAAAGGGAATTAGAATGCATACCTTTTTCAGTATCTGTCTTGGCGTAATATTTGAGAAGAATCCAATAGCCAATATTAACAGGAAATATAGTCCAAAATCCCTCATACGGGTAATTGGAGTCAGTATCATGCATAACATAATGGCAAGGAAGGAAATAATCTTTGTCCTCGGATCAAGTTTTTCCAACAGACTGTTAGTCAATTTCATAATGCGAATTAAACAACAAGAATGGAAGTATAGAGAGTTACTGCATTTTATCCGGCTGCTTTCGGCAGTAACTTTTTCTTATGTAATTGAATACCTTGCTGGTTCACGGCTTGTAGCCTGAACCGAAACATTTTGATTCAATCGTGGACGATTGAACCAGTAAAGAGTTTTTAGAACCAGTATTTTAAGCATATGATGAATCCAATTCCACAAGCCATAAATAAAATAGACGTAACATACATTATTTTTATGGCCATATCTATTGACGCTATAGTCAGTAGGTTTTTAGCATCACCAAGAAAGGGTTTTTCTACGAGCCCACCTTGATACGTACTTGGCCCCCCTATTTGTACTCCCAATGCCCCTGCTATGGCTGCTTCGGGAATACCACTGTTAGGGCTCTCATGTTTATGACCATCCCGAAAGGCAATCCTTAAAGAACCCTTGAAATGACAACCACACAAAAAAGAGGCTATCGGAATTAGAACTGCAGAAATTCTGGCCGGAATATAATTCGCTAAGTCATCCAATCTTGCTGATGCCCAACCAAAGCGAATATATTTCTCGTCTTTATACCCCACCATAGAATCCAGGGTACTCACCGCTTTATAAGCCATTACTCCTGATGGGCCTCCGATAAAGGCATAAAATAAGGGCGATAAAACACCATCCACACTCCCCTCAGCAACTGTTTCCACACAGGCACGCACTATCTGCGCCTGACTAAGATTTGCGGTATCGCGGCCGACAATCAATGATAATGCCTTTCGAGCCTTTGTTAAATCATTTTCCTTTAAAGCTGCAATTACCTTTTTGGATTCATCGGCAAGACATTTTACCGAAATAGTAAAATAAATGACACATGCTCCAATTATCATTTCGCTCAGCATACTCCACTGTCTT
This sequence comes from Candidatus Brocadiaceae bacterium, assembly GCA_030650655.1. Classification (GTDB taxonomy): domain Bacteria; phylum Planctomycetota; class Brocadiia; order Brocadiales; family Brocadiaceae; genus Wunengus. Next base: position 2,504 of record JAUSDH010000254.1, on the reverse strand, counting down.
GATAATAACACTACCGCGTGAGTTACCAGGTAAGTTCCCGAAACAATGAGCATGGTCAAAAATATCCCGCTTATACGTTCAGGTATTGGCAATTTTCTTAACAGATACTCCATACCTTCTATTGACCTGCCAATTAGTCGCACCGGATGGTATGACCATTGTGGATCGCCGATAGCCAAATCCAGCACAAAAGCAAAAGCTAATTCGATAAGACCCATATTGGCGCTACTAATCATATAGCTAATTTAAATTATTCCGTTACAATTTAATTAGAAAGTCCCCTCTTGGGAGGGGATTTAGGGGTGGGTAAGTCGGTAACTTCGTGAGATATTCACAGAGATTTCACAATCCTTGTCCTCGTGAAAACGGGGAACGGGGAAAGGAACCCACCCCTAACCCCTCCCAAGAGGGGAATAATCCATGCCTCCCTGTGACCCGCTTAAATAAAATGAAAATTCTTATACAATTTAATTAAACGAGCATGAAAATTGTGAAAAAAAAGGGTAGGAAACCTGCCCAGACATTTATTGTAACGATCTGAGAGTTTCCTACCCTGGAAATTTAACTGAATTTACACGCTACTCTTTTACTTCGTAATCGGCATCAATGATATCTTCCTCCCCACCTTCTCCCTTTTTTCTCTTCTTCTTACCTTCATCACCTGGAGGTGGAGGCTCCTCGCCCTTTTTGGCTGATTCCTGATACATCTTCGAACTGATTTCATGCAGGATATTTGTTAAAGCATCCATCTTCTGCTGCATGTCTTTTTCCTCATCAGATTTTATCGATTCTCTTAAATCCTTAATAGCCGCCTCGACCTTCTCTTTTTGTGCGCTGTCTATCTTCCCTGCCATGTCCTTTAAAGTCTTTTCGGCGCTGTAAGCAAGATTATCCGCCTTGTTTTTTGTCTCAGCCTTCTCTTTCGTGCGTTTATCCTGGTCTGAGTAGTCCTGTGCCTGTTTGACCATGCGGTCGATCTCGTCCTTGTTTAATTTTGTTGAAGCAGTAATAGTAATCTTCTGCTCATTTCCCGTACCCAGATCCTTTGCATGGACATTGATAATACCGTTTGCATCAATATCGAAAGATACTTCGACCTGAGGAACTACTCTTGGTGCAGGAGGAATTCCGGTAAGATGAAATCTTCCTAGTGTCACGTTATCCCTGGCCATCGCTCGTTCACCCTGTATGACGTGGACTTCCACACTGGTCTGGTTATCGTCTGCTGTTGTAAAGACCTGACTTTTCTTTGTTGGAATTGTTGTATTTCTCTCGATTAAATGAGTTAATACCCCGCCAAGAGTTTCAATACCAAGTGATAGCGGTGTCACATCGAGGAGGACGAGATCTTTGACCTCTCCGGACAAAACGCCCGCCTGGATCGCAGCACCCATGGCTACACATTCCATCGGGTCAACCCCGCGTTCGATTTTTTTCCCTGCGTAATCTTCCACAAACTTATGTACGCATGGCATTCTCGTCGGGCCACCGACTAGAATAACCTTGTGAATATCATTAGGTGTTAATTTGGCATCCTTTAACGCCTGTTCAACCGAATGCCCGCACCGATTGACGATCGGAGAAACCAATTGTTCCAGCTTTGCCCTCGTTATGGTATGGGTAAAATGTTTTGGGCCAGAGGCATCGGCTGTCAGGAATGGCAGGTTAATATCAGTCGTCAGCGTTGTAGAAAGTTCTATTTTTGCCTTTTCACCCGCCTCTCTTAATCTCTGCATTGCCATTTTGTCATTTTTGAGATCGATACCGTATTCCTTTTTGAATTCAGCCACCAGATAGTCGACAATGGTATTATCCATATCTGTACCACCTAACTGGGTATCGCCGCTTGTAGAAACAACCTCAAAAACACCCTGACCAAAATCCATAATCGTACAATCCAGAGTACCGCCGCCCAAATCAAACACCAGGATTTTCTGAGATTCTGTAACCTTGTCCAATCCATATGCCAGTGATGCCGCTGTGGGTTCATTAATGATTCTAACGACATCCAGTCCGGCGATGGTTCCCGCATCTTTCGTGGCCTGTCTCTGGTTATCGTTAAAATAGGCGGGAACGGTGATGACTGCTTTTTCAACCCGTTCACCGAGAAATGCCTCTGCATCTTGTTTTATCTTTTGTAAGATAAACGCCGATAGTTGTTGAGGTGTAAATGTTTTGCCGCGAATAGTAACCTTATGGTCGGTACCCATCTTTCTCTTAATCGCATATACAGTACCGTCTGGATTACTAACAGCCTGCCTTCTTGCAGGTTCACCTACAAGTTTTTCGCCATCCTTTGTAAATGCAACATAAGAAGGAAATGCCTTTCCACCAATAGTTGCGCCTTCTGCACTGGGTATAATCGTAGGTTTTCCACCTATCAGCACGGCTGCGGCAGAGTTACTTGTCCCTAAGTCTATACCTATAATCTTTGCCATATACTACCCTCCTTTATCCTCTTCTTGCTTTTCTGGATTCTGAATGTTTTCTTGTTCCTCTATTGA
>JAUSDH010000233.1 GCA_030650655.1 Candidatus Brocadiaceae bacterium | reverse complement strand
AAAACCAAATCCCTTCTTGTCATTGAACCACTTCACGGTTCCTGTTGCCATTTCAAATTCACCCCCTCTCATATTTAAAATTTATAAAACAAAAAAGGCCACGAAGTACTAGCCCTCGCAGCCTTAATATTACTATAGTTACAATACGACTTTACGATACGACTTAACCACATGAAATTATATTATCAAACAGTGAATATTAAAGCAAGGGAAAAAATAAGATTATTGTGAAAATTGTAATAGTAAAATTTAGTTGAATTTGTAATGCATGTTTGTTAAACTTCACCCTTTAAAGTTATCGAAATTAACCCCTTTGGTAACTGATATTTTTTGAAGTGTGGGAGGATAATAAAATGACGACTGCTATTACTGAGATTGATCTTGATAAGCTATTGGAAGCAGAAACAATATCAAGAGAAACGGTTTCACATATAAAAGCACAAGTATACAGTTCTAAGGAAAATAGGGAAAAACTAGATGAAAAAATTGAAGCACTAAAAGTTGCTATAAAGAAGGAACATGATGGGGCCAGATCGAAGGATTTAACTCTCTTATTGGGTATATGTGAATGGGTAGTAGGAAGAATAAAAGAGGCAGTAGAGCTACTAAAAGAAGTAAAATCAAGAAAGTTAGGGGCTTATTTTTTGGGAAAATGTTACCAGGAATCAGGCGATTATAATCAGGCTTTGGAATGTTTTGAACGTGCAAAAAAAACAGATGCAGAAGAATTTGATATCATTATGGATATCGCTGAGACAAAAAGAACGTTAGGCAATATCGATGAAGTATTAAAAATTATTAAAAGTTTTTCACATTCACATGCAAACAGTGCCGAATTGTATTATCAATGGGGACGTTGTCTGGATGATATGGGGGAGTATCAGGAGGCTTTCAATAAATATGAGCAATCGCTTAAAATTGCCCCCGACCATGCAAAGACACTCTTCCGAATGGCATTTAACTACGATATGGGGGGGGAAGACGAAAAGGCTATTGAATACTACGAAAAGTGTACAAAGTTGCATCCTACTTATAAGAATGCGTTTATCAATTTGGGAATATTGTACGAAGATAAAGGCAAATATGACGATGCGGTGTTTTGTTTTGAGGCAATTTTAGATGCCGAGCCAACCCATAATAGGACTGCGTTATTTTCAAAAGATGCAAAAGCCGCAATGGCGATGTATTATGATGAGGAAGTTTCGAAAAAACAAGGGAAAGAAAGCGAAGTGTTGAATATCCCCATTTCCGATTTTGAGCTTTCTGTGAGAAGCAAAAATTGTTTGGAAAAGATGAACATTCGAACAGTGAAAGACCTTACCAGAATTACAGAAGCAGATTTGCTTTCTTTTAAAAATTTTGGAGAAACCTCACTCAATGAAATTAAAGCTATTTTGTCCCAAAAAGGATTGCGGTTAGGTCAGACATTGGAAGGTTATAATGAACCCGATTTGTTTAGTAAAATAAATAAAGGCCAAGATAGTGATTCTATTGAAACTATTTCAGACCTCGGACTCTCTACGCGTTGTAGAAATGCCCTTAGCAATGCAGGTATTGAAACAATTACAGACCTTAAAGAAAAAACTGAGGATGAGCTGATTCTGGAAGGTGTTAAAGAGAATTATCTAGATGAGTTAAAAGAAGCTCTCTCTAAGGTTGGTCTAAGTTTAAAAACGAACGATGATTGTGAGGCAGATTTGGAAAAGAACGCAACGGAGTAGAATATTTAAAGGTTTTTTCGGATGGTTTAATTACAATATGCTGGGGATGATGCATACATGTTAGATTACATCCGAGGACGGGTGATTAGCAAATCTCCAACCCGACTAATCTTGGAAGTAGCGGGCATCGGTTGTTTATTACACATTCCACTATCTACCTTCGAGAAAATCCCCAAACATGGAGAAGCCACAATTCTCACCCAGTTATTTATAAGGGAAGACCAGATAAAGATTTTTGGATTTGCAACGGGGGAAGAAAGGGACTTATTTCAGTTATTGTTGTCGGTAAATGGCATAGGACCTAATACGGCAATTACGATACTATCAGGAAGTACTGTAGATGATATTAAACGTGCTGTAATCAATGAAGACGCAAAGTCATTGGAAAAAATCAAAGGCGTGGGGAAAAAGACCGCTGAGCGAATTATCCTGGAACTTAAGGAAACCATAAAAGAAATTACAACATCGATATCCACGGGTATGGATGTCCAACAAAAGGCGCTGGTGTCAGATGCTGTCATGGCTTTGATTTCCCTGGGTTATGGGCGGTCAATTGCTGAAAAGGCAGTAAGCGATGCAGCAAAAAAATTGCAAACAATCGATACTATTGAGGCGCTTGTTAGGGAAGCACTCAAATATAAGGTCTGATACTCGTGAGATTCCTAACCATATTATAGGATTCGAATATGTTAAAAGAAGATATTTTATCCTCTACAATAATAGTTGAGGATAAAAATCTAGACCTTACGCTTAGGCCAAAACGGTTTAGTGATTTTATTGGACAGGACCGTATAAAAGAAAATCTGCTCATTTACATAGAAGCTGCAAAAAAAAGGGGAGAACCACTAGACCACATTTTATTTTCCGGCCCTCCTGGCTTAGGGAAAACAACGTTATCGCAAATTATTGCCAACGAAATTAATACAGCAATTAAAACGACGTCAGGTCCGATCCTGGATAAACCTGCGGACCTTGCGGGTATCCTGTCAAACTTGCAACAAGGAGATATCCTTTTTATCGACGAAATTCACAGGATGAATACAACGGTTGAAGAGTATTTGTATTCAGCAATGGAAGATTTTTCCATTGATATTATTATCGATCAGGGACCTAAGGCAAGGTCGGTTAAAATCAATTTGCCAAAGTTTACGCTCATTGGATCGACTACTCGCGAAGGGCTGCTTACCGCTCCCTTTCGTTCCCGTTTTGGTGTGCTGGAGAAGCTGGTGTTCTATCCCTGGACCGATCTTTACAGAATTGTGAATAATTCTGCCCGCATTCTCTCTATTCAGATAAACGAGAAGGGTGCAGAAATTATTGCAAAACGGTCACGAGGTACCCCAAGAATAACCAATAGATTTTTAAGACGTATTCGGGATGTTGCCCAGGTGCGGGGTAACGATATTATTACTGAAGAAGTGGCCAGAATTGGTTTGGAAATGCTGGGAGTGGATGAGAATGGTTTGGGAGATATGGACCGTAAAATACTGGAAACCGTGATCCGATATGGTGGCGGTCCTGTCGGCTTAAAGACCATTGCTGTTTCGGTAAGCGAAGAAGAGGATACCATTGAGGAGGTGTATGAATCGTTTCTGATTCAGGGGGGATACCTGGATAAAACACCTCGTGGAAGGATTGCCACAAAGCTGGCATATGAACATCTCGGATATAAAACGGAAGCAGGACTCCAAAAAAGGCTCATTTAAAGGAGTCATTGTATGAATCTATTGTTACATATATGTTGTGCATGTTGTCTGTGCGCACCATTAAATGAACTGCGAAAAGAAGGTTTTAGGGTTACCGGGCTCTTTTACAATCCAAATATACATCCATTCCTTGAATTCAGGCGAAGATTGAAGGCTTTGCGTGTATTTCAGGAAAGCGATCCCATCCCGGTCATTTACTATGAGGAGTATGGTATAAGGGAATATTTGAAGAATGTTAATTATGAAGGGGACGATCGCTGTGCCGATTGTTACGCTTTACGGCTCAAATTTACTGCGGATTACGCAAAGAAAAATGGGTTTGACACCTTCATGTCCACGATGTTGTTTAGCGTCTATCAGAATCACGAACAATTGAAAATGATTTCGGAAAATTTATCAAGAGAATATGAGATTAATTTTGTCTATCGGGATTATCGTTATTTGTCTGAATGCAGTCAAGATATCGCCAGGAAAAAAATGATTTACCGGCAAGGATATTGTGGATGCGTTTTTAGTGAATACGAGAGATACAAAGACACCACTCGAGAGTTGTATAAGGGTAACAGCCCACATAAAGAAAATACTCGTAAAACCTTGAGTACAGAAAATGTATTGCATCGGTGTGACTGTTTTGGATAGATACGATTGATTGAATGAGAATTCCTTGCTATATTTACGCCAATGAATCTGGTCAGATTGTAAATTTATTTATCAGCAACACGAAAACACAGAAAAAAGGCCTGTTGCATTGTCTTTGATAACCGTGAGTACAAGATGACATGGGTAGGGCATTGTTCTTAATGATTGCGACGATATTACCAGCTATGTCTGCGGGAATACCTCTTTCATGCCAGAGAGGTACCACTGCAGTGCATGATTACGGACCTCTTTTAGATAAAATACCCGTCATGCGTGTGCTTCTCATAAATGACACTCGAGAAGCTCAATTAGCTATCAATGGTAGCTATCAAATTACCGGCAGCTTAACGAATATTATAGACCAGGGACAAGGACTGCAAAAGTCTAAAATATCTGTATCAAATGGTGGTATCAATATTGGAAATAAGCACTATGATAATAGTGAATTACGGATTACGGGTTTGCGAGATGGCGCAATTGAATTAAATAATATACGATATCGGGGTGAAATCAGGATAGTACAGCAATTTAATAATAAGTTTTCAGTAATCGAGGAAGTAGATATAGAAAGTTTTATTTCAGGTGTTCTTGGCAGTGAAATGCCACAAACCTGGAATGAAGAGGCTTTGCGTGCCCAGGGAGTAACAGCAAGAACCTATGCGATGTATAAGAAGAAGGTAAGACGGAATGAAGTTTACCATCTTGATATGTTGGAGCTTGCATATCGGGGTATGTCTTCTGAATCGCCACGGCTCAACAAAATCGTACAGGATACAAAAGGCGTAGTTATGGTTTACGATTGGAATATTTTCCCTGCCTATTTTCATAGTACGTGCGGTGGGCATACGGAAGATGTCGGCAGTGTATTCGGGAAAGATAGTATACCACCCTTAAGTGGAGTGGTGTGTAATTACTGTAATAATTCGAAATATTCAAGATGGAGTACGGACATTAGTAAATCGGAAATTGAAAAAAGATTGAGGGACGCGAAGGTATATGTTTCGAATATTTCCACGGTAAAGGCTATAGATCCAGGAGCCGGCAAGCATGGTTCGAGGGTGGAAATTGTTTCAGCAGACGGAAGCAAAGAAATGAATGCAAATGATTTCCGATTGCTAGTTGGACCTAATTATTTGTACAGCACGGCCTTTGATTCAAAAAATAATGGGAAAAGTATTACTTTTTTGGGGAGAGGCTGGGGACATGGCGTGGGACTTTGCCAATATGGTGCTCAAGCCATGGCTGAAAAGGGTTTTCAGTGGACTGCTATTTTAAAATATTACTATCCAAAGATAGAGTTGGTTCGAGTATATTAATGCCTCGATACGGAGGTGTTGTTGAATTTTAAGGTGCTGGCAGTTGACAAGCAGACAAAGGCTCGGTGTGGTGAGATTGAATTGGCTAATGATAAAATTCCCACACCAGTTTTTATGCCGGTCGGTACACAAGGTACAATCAAAACTTTAACGCCGGAGTATCTAAAAGAGACCAATACAAAGATTATCTTATGTAATGCGTATCATCTCTGTCTGAGACCCGGAGAGAAAATTATTAAGCAACTGGGTGGCCTTCATAAATTCATGGGCTGGGATGGTGCGATTATTACCGATAGCGGTGGATACCAGGTTTTTTCGCTTGCGGGATTGATAAAAGTTTCAGATAACGGGGTAGAATTCCAGTCACCCATAGATGGGGCAAGACTGTTCCTTACCCCGGAAAAAATGATGCAAATACAAAATGACATCGGTGCAGATATCATTATGGCATTCGATGAGTGTGTGCCTTATCCGTGCGAACAGGATAGGGCGAGCGTGGCCGTAAAAAGAACGCTCGATTGGGCAGAACGTTGTTTAAGCGCACACAAGAATAAACAACAAACGCTCTTTGGTATCGTGCAGGGAAGTGTGTTCAAGGAACTGCGCATTGAATGTGCCAGAAATCTCGCGGAAATGAATTTCGAGGGATATGCAATCGGCGGTTTAAGTGTAGGAGAAGGCCGTTTTCTAATGAACGAAGTGTTGGACTATACGGTAGAATATTTACCAAATGACAGACCTCGATATCTGATGGGTGTTGGATTTCCTGCGGATATCCTGGATGCTGTAGAACGTGGAATTGATATGTTTGATTGCGTAGTTCCGACCCGCAATGGAAGAAACGGATGTGCCTTTACCAGTACAGGGAAGGTAAAGATACTGAACAGTCAATACAAAGAAGATTCTAAACCCCTTGACGAAATGTGCGGTTGTTATACATGCCAGAATTTTACAAGGGCGTATTTGAGACATCTTTTTATGGCAAACGAAATCCTGGGGTTAACCTTGATGTCGTTGCACAATATATATTATTTTCAAAATCTGATGCAGGAAACAAGAGAATCCATTAAGAAAGGTGAATTCAAAGATTTTAAAACTAACTTTTTATTAAAACAGTCAGAAACTAGTAAGAATTAATTCGCAATTTATATTTTGAGTTAAAATTTTCCAATACGGGTAAGGAGGAATATTATGTTTTTTTTATTACAAGCGGCTGCAAAACAATCATCACCAGGTGGCATGCTGTCCATGCTACTTCCTTTTATACTAATGTTTGTTGTTATGTATTTTCTTATACTAAGACCGCAGAAAAGAAAGGAAAAAGCACGCAAGGCACTGTTGGCCAGGGCCAAAAAGAACGATAGAGTCGTAACAGCCGGTGGAGTCCATGGAACGATTATATCCGTACGAGAGAATGAGATAATCCTCCGAATCGACGATGCTAAAGATGTGAAGGTCAAGCTTGATAGGAGTGCGATTGCTGCGGTATTAGAGGTTTCTCATGAAGAGACAGAAGAACCAAAAGAAATTACAAAGGAAGGCAAAGAAACAAAATAACTCTTAGTATTATTTATGAATCAGCTATTTATTACAAACAGCGGAAAGGGAGCCTGTTGAGGAGAAACAAATGATTAAAAATTTAAGGTGGAAAATACCTCTCATTGTTGTGGTTATCGCTATCGGTATAATGATTTTGTATCCACCGACAGAAAAGGTTTTAAAGAGGGAGAGCGTTAAAGAAATCGACGGCAAGGTCGTTGCTCGGACTACATTGGAAAAATCATGGACAAATTTCTTCATAACAAATCCGGTTATACGCGAGACGATTGTCAGTGAAGAAACAGATAAAGATGGAAAGCAGGTACGCAACAAGACCGTTGAATATGTGTCAAAGGGCAAAATAAAGCTTGGATTGGACCTCAAGGGCGGCTCCGAATTACTTTATAAGGTAAGGGTTGATGAAAGGGAAGATCATCCGGGTATTACAAAAGAAATTATTGAGGTGTTAAAGAAGAGAATAGACCCGCAGGGAGTTATAGAATACAGGATTCAAGAACAAGGCAGTCATCGGATACTTATTCAGGTTCCCGGCGCAACAAAGACAGAAATAGAAGCGCTGAAGAATCGAATTACACGTCTTGGTAAACTCGAATTCAAGCTGGCAGCCAGCAGTGATAGCCCAGAATATAAAGATGCGCTGGAAGGAAAACAAGTTCCTGGTTTTTATAAACATTGGTTAAGAAAGAAAAAGGGAGAAGAAGGGGAAGCGAATAAATGGTACCTCATTCGAAACAAAACTGAGATATCAGGAGAACACCTAGCCAGAATATATGCCGACCGTAAGGGAATAGCGCCTGTCGTCGGTTTTGAATTTGATGCTATTGGTAAATCCAAATTTGGGCAACTCACCGAGAGAAACATTGGTAAACCTCTGGCAATTATCCTCGACGGCACGCTTTACTCGGCGCCTGTCATTCGTGATCGCATTCCAGGGTCAGGTATTATTGAAGGTAATTTTACGCAGGATGAGGTTAATGAACTCATCGCTATCATGCGGGCAGGAAGTCTCCCTGCAGACCTCGAACTCGAAATGGAAACCATGGTTGGGCCAAGCTTAGGTAGAGATTCGATTAATAGAGGATTGCTGGCAGGCGCTATCGGAGGCGCCTTTGCCATCCTTTTCATCGGAATCTATTATATGGGTGTAGGGTGGGTTGCTAACTGTGCAAACGCATTAAATATCTTCCTGATAGTTGGGGCAATGGCACTGCTCGATGCTACTACGACACTCCCCGGTATAGCAGGTTTGGTACTTATGATCGGTATGGGAATCGATGCCAACGTGTTAATTTTTGAAAGGATTCGTGAGGAAAAGGCCAAAGGGAAACCGGTTCGCGCTGCTATTAAGGCAGGGTATGAAAAGGCGTTTTCTGCTATATTCGATTCCAACGTCACAACCTTGATTACAGGGGTAATACTTGCTGCAGTGGGTACAGGTCCTGTGAAAGGATTCGCATGGACATTGATCCTGGGTTTAATAATTAACCTGTTTACCGCCATTTTTGTAACGAGGGTTATCTATGAATTGTTTTTGGATTTAAACTGGATCAAGAACATTTCAATGTTCAAGCTCATTGGTATTCCAAACATCAAATTCATTAATTATCGTTTTGTTTTGGTTGCTGTTTCTGGCGCATGTAT
>JAUSDH010000231.1 GCA_030650655.1 Candidatus Brocadiaceae bacterium | reverse complement strand
ATAAGTTCAAAAAAATTGGTAATAGTTCACCGGAGGAAAAAGATTTGACAAGATAACAGGATAATCAGGATGAATTAAGGTAGCTTTTATCTTGTTAATCCTGTATATCCTGTCTAAAATTAAGTCTTTGTGGTTGCTACGGGAAAACCTATAGGACTTATTCTTAATTTTGTGGAAAGCAAAGTCGAGTTTAAACGAAAGATCAAGGATCCAGCGAGGTGAATCTTCAGACCGATAAACGAGTAGCGAGTAAGCAGTAAGCACTGCCTACTGCCTTCGTGGTATCATGTAAATCCTGTTCATCCTGTCTAAGATAGCTGAACTATTACGGTTTTTTGTAGGAGATAATAATGTCAAGCGGCATGTGGTCACTCCCAATCAGCAATAAGATTTTTTTCACTTTTTTTCTATCCATTATGACACTAGCCATTGGACTAGGCTTCCTGAATTATTATGAGAGGACAGGTTTTTCTCCGCAAAAGACCGTACGCTATTACTGTGGTGACGAAGGGGAAGATTTAGATAAGCCCCTCTCGGCCGAAGAAAACAGGGCAAGGCTGGAAGAAGGGTTGGCCTTCCCAAAATCTTATCGGGAACTTTTGGAAGTAACCCACACACACATTTTCTCTATTCCCATCGTCGTGTTTATACTCTCCCGTATTCTTGCAATGACGCATTCGCGCGAGGGATTAAAGATTACGATTTATGGCGTCTCTTTTACGGGTATTATCCTGAACCTGGCGGCCCCGTGGCTTATCAGATATGTATGCCCTCATTTTGTGATTACCTTTACCATTTCCAATATCCTCCTCATCCTGAGCTTCGGGGCATACATCTTCATCCCCCTTTATGAAATGTGGTTCAGAAAAGACCATGATGGTTTAGCAGATTAAAAGTAAATTTATATATGTGCAGTGGGTTGTTAGCATATTTTCTACTAAAGATTTAGTGCAAAACATATTGCGTTATGTAGTTCAAGCAGCTTCTCTTTTGATAAAGTAGTAATTAATGATCCAATTTTTGCTTTTGAAACTGTTTGTATGTGGTCACAATTATTAGCACAATCATTATGCATACCATCCTGTTTAGATAAAAGTACTTCGCTCGGTATGTCTCTGATTGTTGAAGTTACTGGTGCGACTGTTACTTCGCCCAAATATTTCATTATAGAATTTCTTGTTAAAATAACCACAGGGCGTTTTTTGTCAGGACTTTTGAACTTGTACCATCTCCCCTCACCCCGCTTCGTTAATCACCCCATTCTTGTTCTGATTCCCAAACACTAAATTCTGTTTTAGTAATAGGATAACGTTTGTATCCTGTTTTATGTTTTTTTTCAAGCAAGTTGAGATTCACTTGTTTTATAGCATCCTTCAATGCTTTCCGGGTGAAAGCAGAGCGTGTTGTCTTTAGTATTTTAACAACCCTATCAACAGAAGCTACTAAGTAAAAGATTCCAACTCTGCAAATATGTTGGCAAGATGTGGGAACACTCAGTTGTTGATAATCGGTGCATGTATACTTGCAACAAATAGAGACAGATTCTTGTTCAAGGCGATGGATGCAGATGCAACTCGGCCTGGGTAAAGCGAAAAGTCTTTTGTTGATAAGGTTAGAGACGGATCGAAGATTGCTGTTCCCCAACCGTGCGTGATTATTTCAAACAAGAGCGCGTGATGTGGGATCCAAGAAGGTAGTTTTACCTCCTGCAAGAAGGCTGTATCTGGTTTGATGTCATTAAACAAATAATCCCATGCCTCATCGTGAAGCGAGCTATGCTGCCAATATCCGAGGTTCCAAGTGAGAATCTTCATCCTACTTCCTTATGCGGTAATTCTGGGGACACCTTACTTAATTTCAGGAATCTTCACTTTCTTTTGTGGTCCCTTCGGGCCAGGTTCTGCCGGCATAGCATGCTCCTGGGACTACCATACGAGCAATCCTGGTCCGAGGGGAATCTTAACCATTTTTCAACACTGAGTTAATGATTAAGTATGGTGTCGTATGCCGTGTATAATGTATGACTTGTTGGTTAAAGGCTGACTGCGGGAATTCGGTAGTACACCCACGTAGCTTGTGGGAGACGCAAGGGGTAACCCGAAACGTTAAGCTCCCTGACAAAAGCTCTCAAGGGAGAGTCGAGCAAACCTGCGGGTTGCAGCGTAAGCGAGCCTATAAGTAGCCTCGCTAATTAAAGAAGAAGTTACCGACCCTGTGGTCAGAAGGGGAACTAATGTCAATGTCCTTTTGCGACTTTATATGGTCGCATCATCTCATGATCCTCGTGTTCAAGCATGTGACAGTGCAAAACGAACAGCCCCCGTACATCAAAATGTGCAATAATCCTGGTAACTTCTCCTGGATTTGCTCTGACAGTGTCCTTCCTGCCGTCTTCATTGGCATCCGGTGGAATCCTTGGTGCATTAGGGTCTGGTATAGAGACCCAACCCCCGTTACCATCTGGCGTGAGCGCCTGTCGGTCGAGTATCTGGAACTGGACTAAATGCAGGTGGATGGGATGTACGTCCTCCGTCAGGTTTATGAGACTCCAAATCTCATTCGTCCCGAGTGTGGGTTTCTCTGTAATCGGATCAGACCATTCTGAATTGTTAATTAATGACATCAAACGCCCGAAGTTATCCTCACCTTCACTAAGGATTATGTCCCTCTCCGCGATCGCAGACGCTTCAGTGATCCGATTAAGAGTCTTTAGTTTTGACGGCAGGGAGCTAGTATCATGTTCCGTTACGTTACTCTTCACCACAAACTTCATGATCTTAGGCAGAGGCGCTTCATCGTCTACGTCTGGATCATCTATTGTATCCTCTCCTTTAAACGGTGCTTTCGCATCATTGTGGAGAATGAGAGATTTACCTTCGAAGCGAGAGAAGTTAATGATCACATCGGCACGCTCGGCAGGTGCAAGAAGAAGCCGGCCATTTATTGTCACAGGCGCTTCCAATAATCCGCCATCTGTTCCAATTTGGTGAAAGACTGGTCCGGGTTTGTTCAAATTCCCATTAACAAAAAGCTGCATATTGTAAAACCTGGCATTGGAACCATTCAGAAACCTTATCCTGTATTTTCTCGGTTCCACTTCTAATTTAGGCCAGACCTTACCGTTCACGACGGCAGTATTCCCAAAAAACTCTGGTACGATACTTGGCTCAACACCATCAATCTCCTCTGCGGGGTAGAAGAGAGAACCATCGTCATTGAACGAGCGGTCATGAATTATGATCGGAATCTCAAACTCCCCTTTAGGAAGGTTAAGGTTATCCTCGAAGGTGTCCCGGATCAGATAAAAACCAGCAAGTCCTGCGTAGACGTTCAGACGGGTGATTCCAAGTGCGTGGTCATGGTACCAAAGTGTGGTTGCATGCTGAGTGTTGGGATAAAAATATATCTGCTTTGTGAAGGAGTGGCCTGTTTTTGAAAAACCAGCCGTAAACCAAGCCTCTGGGTACCCATCACTAGCTGATCCCACATGTGCACCATGCAGGTGCACAACAGTTCTTACAGCGGGAGCATGCCCAGAATTGGGATCATTGGGATCCCTGAAGTTTGCCCCGTGTATGGTTGTATCTATTGGGAAGAGATGGGTAGAAGGAAGGGCGTTTGTCCATTTGACCTTGATTTGTTGATTTTTCCTTACCTCAAAGGTGCGACCTGGGTAGGTACCCTTGAAGCCTCCGATGTCATCTGGTGGTCCATATCCCCATAAGGTTGTCGGCAGGTTACTATCTTCAAAGTATTTATGAACAAATCGGCTGATCTGCGTCATCCCCACATTATAAAAGGGTACCCCATTAAGCTTGCCCACGGAGGGCATAACCTCTAGAATCGGCATAGGATCCACATATTTTGTGAGGACCGATGGATCCAAAGGCTTTGCTGATAATGCGATCGGAACATTCCAACTCAAAGGCACAAGAAGACCAGACATGGCAAATAAAATAAACCTCATTTCTGTTAACGAACAAATCTTTAAAAATCGTAAGCTTGCTGATATTGTTTTTTCCATTTTTAATTATCCTCAATTTGGACAATTTTATGCGATATCAAGTTAAGCTCGGACAAACAAAGTTTGTCCATGCCACCACCCTAAAGCCCGCTTTAATAAAATGAAAATTCCTAATTCTGTTTTAGCGATTGATAATATCTTTTTGCGTCTTCAGATGAAAGCCGTTCATCATCTATAACCTCGTCCATTAATTTTGCTAATCCGTAATTCCCTCTGAACTGCAATTGGTTTTTTATGTTCGTCAATTACTATTTTCTTATGAATTTCCAACATGATAAGCCTCCTTATACTTTTTTCATGGTATTTATCACATAACATTTACTTTTATTTTTATTCCACAATTGCCGGCATCCTATCGTATGATATAGTGGATGTCAAAGAAAATTGGCAGGATTTATGTTGAAAATATGACAATATTTCTATATAAGATGCAAAAACTTATATTGAATTATGATAAGGTTTTAAAAACTTATTTTACTGATGATTTGCCTTGAATTGGTTCATATTATCTCTGCTTTGTGCCTTTTTTTCAGCATCAGCCGATGCGCTCTCCAAGAAATCACTCGTTAAGAGTAACGAGTACGTCGTTGCCTGGGTGCATGTAGGATTTGCCGCGCCTTTCCTGCTGTTACTTCTTCCCTTTATAGAAATTCCCAGGTTAGACATTAATTTCTTCATTGTCGTAACCATTTTACTCCCTATGGAAATTACTGCCCTCATTTTATATACGAAGGCTATCAAATTGTCTCCTTTATCCATAACATTACCGTTTTTGGCATTGAGTCCGGTCTTTATGATCTTTACCTCAAACCTCATTCTTGGAGAAAGGCTGGACAAATTTGGGATCATCGGTATATTACTTACTGTGGTTGGGGCATATTTGCTTAATATAAATACCGCAAGACAGGGCATATTTGAGCCGTTTAAAGCCATTCGCAGAGAACGTGGATCCCTGTATATGATCATCGTTGCCTTTATATACAGTATTACCTCTAACCTGGGGAAGATGGCAATACTGCACTCAAGCCCGTTATTCTTTGCCGCTGTTTATTTCCCATTTCTCTCTGCAATCCTTTTTCCTGTTTTGATGTGGAAGAATCATGATGAAGTTAAACAATTATTTTCTCAACTCACACTATTTAGTCTGATTGGGCTGGTTGTCGCCTTTGCAGTAATTACCCACCTTTTAGCGGTAAGTAGTATTGAAGTGCCCTATGTCATTTCGGTAAAGCGTACGAGTCTCCTTTTTGGTATCATGTATGGCGCTATCTGGTTTAAAGAAAAGAACATCCGGGAACGATTAATCGGCGGTATTATCATGATTATTGGGATAAGTATCATTACATTATTTTGAAGTAACCGTGTAATTCCGTGAGTATCAGTGGTGAAATATCATGAATAAAATTATTGAATGTGTCCCAAATTTTAGCGAGGGCAGGGATGCTCATAAAATAGTCAGGATTACGGGCGAAATTAAAAAGGTCAAGGGCGTTACATTGCTGAATGTAGAATCCGACGCAGACTATAATCGTACCGTTGTCACCTTTGCGGGGAAACCAGAGGCAGTCAGGGATGCGGCTTTTTATGCCATCGGGATGGCTGCAGAAATCATTGATATGTCACGTCACAAAGGCGCACATCCCCGTATTGGCGCTACCGACGTTTGCCCGTTTGTTCCTGTATCCAATGCAACGATGGATGAGTGTGTTCTGATTGCACGCACGTTGGGGAAGGAAGTCGGAGAGCGGCTTGGCATTCCTGTTTATCTTTATGGAGAGGCTGCGATTATGACAGAACGCCACATCCTGCCTGACATCAGAAAGGGTGAGTACGAGGGTTTGCCGGAAAAATTGAAAAACGAAAAATGGCGACCCGATTACGGTCCGGTGGAATTTAATGAAAATGTGAAAAGGACAGGTGCTACGGTAATTGGTGCGCGGGAATTCTTGATTGCTTATAATGTGAATTTAGATACCCAGGATATTCAGATAGCCAATAAAATTTCAGGGATTGTAAGGGCTTCCGGCGTTGTACTGGTCAACGAAAAGGGTGAAAAGGTGCGTGTTCCGGGGGTATTAAAATTCGTACAGGCTATGGGTGTCTATCTAAAGGAACATAATATTACGCAGGTCTCCATAAACCTGTTGAATTATAAGGTTACTCCCCCTCATGTGGTCTTTGAGGAGGTGAAGAGTCGGGCCGGAAAATTTGGTGTGCGTGTTACAGGGAGTGAGGTGGTAGGACTCATTCCAAAAGAGGCATTGCTGGCAGCCGGTCGTTTTTATACAATGGAATTATCAGAAAAGCAGATTATCGCCGCCGCTGTGGAAAGATTGGGCTTGAGTCAGTTAAACAAATTTATACCAGAGAAGAAGGTGATTGAGTATATGTTGGGGTTGGATTAATGCCGATATTTTCAAATTACTCTTCCAAGAACCATCGGTCTTGATTTTCGTCGTAGAAAAGCTTAAAAGTAAGTCCTTCATCTGTTTTTGTAATGTACCTTTTCCTTAATCCTTTGCCAGAAATTTCTTCGTAAGCTTGGCTTAGTATCTCCTTAATTTTGTGCATCTTTCCTTTGAAGACAAACTTGAGTGGTTTCTCATCCGCTTTGTATCCTGAGTATGTGTTTACGTGAACATCATGTAATTTCATAAGTGCATTCAATTAAGAGCACCTCATTGTCTCTCTGATTTCTTCATTCATCTTAATTACAGCCTCCTGTGTGGCGTCTTTCCAGGTATTTATGCCGTATTTTTCCTTCCAGGGTGGATTATTGTATGCATAGAGGATGGAGCGTGACGCATTGATAATGGCCCCAAGACCGTCGGGATTAAAGCAGTATTTTATATCGTTTGCAGTAGCGCCCTGAGCGCCGTAGCCGGGTACGAGGAAAAAAGCTGAAGGCATGATTTTCCTCAAAATTTCTATTTCTTGTGAATAGGTGGCTCCCACAACAGCCCCCACAGCGCTGTATCCCCCCTTGCCGATTAAATCCTTTCCCCATTCGTGGGTTTTTTGTGCGATGATTTCATGAAGCTTCATTTCCCCGCACATGAGGTCCTGAAATTCGCCAGAGAGGGGGTTTGAGGTTTTTACGAGGACAAATATACCCTTATTATGCTTTTTTGCTGTCTGGATAAAGGGAAGCAAACTGTCTGACCCCAAAAAGGGGTTGACGGTTACGGCATCTGAGGCGAATGCGGTTTCCACAATATCGTCTATGTGGACTTTTCCAATATGCGCCTCGGCGTACGCCTCAGCCGTACTGGGTACGTCACCTCGTTTGACATCTCCGATCACGATCAACCCCTTATGTTTGGCGTATTTGATGGTTTCTGCATATGCCCAGACACCCCACCAGCCATACAGTTCATAAAATGCAATTTGAGGTTTGACGATACCTACATGGGGTGCAATCAGGTCGATGACCTGCAGGTTAAATTCCAGAATGACACGTGCTGCATATTCAAGGCTGGGCTTGTGCGATATGACGGGCTTATTCTTAACGATATCGGGAATGAGCTTGAGATAGGGGTCGAGTCCCACGACCACACAGCTATTTTTCTTGCGA
>JAUSDH010000230.1 GCA_030650655.1 Candidatus Brocadiaceae bacterium | reverse complement strand
CAAAAATATTCTTTTCCTTTGAGAATTCTACGGCACACCCCAAATGTTGACACACCACAGAAATAGCCTTAAAACTATTGCCATCATGCACAACAAATATCTTCCTTGACTTTAGGGTAGTCACAGAATTTTCAGGAAAAGTCTTTGGATTCCCGACAGCAAATCGCGGTGAAGGCTCGAAAAGCACCTTGGGATAAAAGAAACCCTTGTATCCAAGAATTTGCAATAAATACGCCCCCATTGTGGCAAAAAACATTGCCCATCCGGCTAAAGTCAAAAAATTCCTTCGGGAAACAGTAAACCAGATCCCCCCTTCTTTTTCCGACGTGCAACACTTATTTTTATCTTTCTTTTCCATGGCACAACCCCCCCTCTTAAACCCTTATTCTTTAGTATTTTTTAAATTATTTATTATACATGATACGGTTATAATAAGATTATTTCTTGCACACAATTTATAAAGAGCGCATATTATATTTATCAATGAAAAAAGTCAAGTATATTTTACTAGAAGTACAATATACTTTCATGCTTTTTTTATCAATAAACGATAAGCGCCTTCCATGTTCTCTACTTTTATGATCTTATGACCTTCTTCTTTTACACTTCGAGGAACACTCCTGATAGGTTCCCCATCATCTAGTATTACTTCTAAAACCTGGCCAGAATCCATCATTTCCAATTTTAACTTTGTCTTTACAAAATTAATCGGGCAGAGTACTCCTCTCAAATCAATGTGGTCATCGGGAACAAGCTTTTCATCCTCTACCATTTGTAAAATTCCCCAATACAAATAATTATTTAAATTTTTTGAATTAATAATTTCAAATGCCTCTTATCGTAGTGTGAGACATTACAACCACAATCTCTTCAGCACAATTTTATTTCTTCTTCTTCGAACTGCTTCTTTTCTTCATTAAAAACCCACGATTTTATATCTATTTTTTCACCCTTTTCAATAGCAACAATTATATATGAGAACCAAGAACATGCATGTTCAGTATCATATACTGAGGGAATTGCGGGATGATCAGGATGAGAATGATAAACGCCAATAATTTGAAGACCTTTTTGTACCGCTTCTTTATCAACTTTTTCAAAATCACTTTTCTCTATAACATATCTGTCGTGAGCCCTTTCAAAATTTTTGTTTTGTACAGAACAGACTTCAACTACCATTTTTTCAGAGGTATTTGTACCAATTAAAAGCCCACAACATTCGAGAGGATAACTTTTTTTTACCAGTTCCTTTATAAAATAAAGCTTATGACTATCAATACCCAGCAATGTCTAACTCCTCGATATTTTTATAAATCTTTTTTACACGTCTGCCCAAAAACTTGTACTCAGATAACGGTCACCCCTGTCAGGGAAGATCGTAACAATCAAACCTCTGTCAATTTCACTCGCCACTTTCAATGATGCCACTAATGCCGCACCCGAAGAATATCCGACAAAAAATCCTTCTTCAGCCGCAAGGCGCTTAACGGCTGTATAGGCGTCTTCCGTATCCACCATCAACTTTCTATCCGGAAAATGCTCATCATATATACCAGGGACAATCGTAGTAGACATCTGTTTCATACCTTCCAATCCATGAATAGGAGTTGATGGTTCAACCGAAATCACCTGAATATCAGGATTATATTCCTTCAGTCGCCGCCCTGTTCCCATAAGGGTGCCGCTGGTCCCCAAGCAAGCAATAAAATGGGTTATCTCGCCTGCCGTTTGTTCCCATATCTCAACACCGGTAGTTTCGTAATGTGCCTTCCAATTTGAAGGATTATTGTACTGATCGGCATAAAAATACTTTGAAGGCTCTTCTTCTACAAGCCTCTTCGCCTCAATCATTGCGCCATCCGAGCCCAGCAATGGATCAGTAAATACAATCACCGCTCCAAAGGCACGCACAATCCTCTTCCGTTCCTCACTGACGTTTTGAGGCATTACCAAGGTTACTTTGTATCCCTTCGTGGCGCCAATGAGCGCATAAGCAATACCCGTATTTCCTGATGTGGAATCCACAATAATTTTGTCTCGGTTTAATCTCCCGGATTTTTCAGCATCTTCTATAATTCTCAATGCAGGGCGGTCTTTAACAGAACCTCCAGGATTTAACCACTCAGACTTGGCATATATTTCAACGTCCCTATCCTTTAACACGCTGGTAATTCTATTGATCCTTAAAAGGGGGGTATTCCCAATCCTATCAGAAATGGAGCTTTTGGATATCCGTTTTGATATGCACTTGGAATTTTTCGTTACCGTAACTGCCACGACACTGCCTTTCGTCCATTATATAAATAGCTGTGTTTCTGCACCATCAGCCATTTCCAAAATAGTCGTCAGCCCTAGTATATCATCTACCCTGGACTTAACCTTAGCTTCTTCCAATTCCATCAATTTCACGGCTGCTGTGCATGCATAGACCTTTAAATTCCCCATCCCTCTTACTTCATTAAGTATTTCTTTGAGAGAGACCGGATTAATCTCCTGCATACGTTTTGACAATCGACCGCCCTCTTCGCCAAACTCATCGGACAATTTTTTGACATCAAACTCGTCATTCACAAATCTCCTCAACGCCCAGAAAAAAAGGAAAATATAGGTTTCCCTTCCCATCGCGGCGGCTGTAATGGCCAAAGTAATGATCTGATACAGCTTATCATAAGTGCCGCTGTGAGCAAATATGACGAATTTTTTTTTGTCCTTCATCATCGTGATTTTGTATGTTTATACAATTATTCCATTATTTTGTTATCTGAATGCACTTGCAACTTCTTTTTTGAATTTATCCAAACCTACACGGTCTATTACGGTACCAATTCTTTCCTTTGTCTTACCGTTCTCTTTATACCATTTCAGGGTTGCAGAAATAAAATCGTTAACCTTGCTATCCGGCAAGAAATTGGCTACCAGATCGGCCACTCGCGGATGTCTTCCATGTTTTCCGCCAGTACGCACCATCCAACCCTTTTTCTTGTCTTTCCACGCATCTGTCGGACAAGCCCTGATACAGTCGCCACAATACACGCACTTAGATTCATCGAACACCGGCCTACCCTCTTTATCAGATACAATTGCGCCTTCCTGGCAAGCCTTTGCACACAAGGTACATCCAGTGCATAAATCTTTGCTCCATACAGGATACACCACCCCCTGAAACCCCAAATCCATCTCACTCGTCCTTGCACAATCAATCGGACAACCGGAAAAACTCATTTTAAACTTATGATGACAGGGTGTACCAAAGTGCTTCTCGTCCACCTCCAATGACTTGGATTGCGCATCCATAATTCCGTTAGGATTATACTCACAACCGCCGCATGCCGTGGGCACCCTGACCCTTGGACCGCAAGAGGCAATTTTTTGTCCTACCGTAGCCAACTCTTTCACTACGGCATCAAAGTCATCAATATGGACACCAATAATTTCTACCGACTGCCTGAAACTCAAATGACAGTATCCCATTCTGCTATATTTTTTAGCAACTTCTGCAACCTTCGTCAGCTTTTCCGGTGTAATCCTTCCGCCAGGCACCTTCAATCGGACGGTAAAGAGGTCTTTTTGATTTTGTTTTATAAAACCACCTGATTTTAATTCATTAAGGTCTATTCTCTGAGTAACAGTCTTTTCAGCCATTCAAGCTCCTAACCTGGACATACCAGAACCAAAATATTACGTAATCTTACATCGTTCATTACAATTTATTTTATATTATCAACTCACAAATATTCTTGCAAGGAAAAAGAAGTCTATAGACCTTGTCGACTTATTTCTCCTTAAGAATTTTGCATCAGTCCAAACCGTTGCACAGCAAGGAGAACATAAATTCCATTTTTTATCACCCCAGGCATTCCTTTACGTTCTTTGCGTCCCCCATTTTCATGAGGGCAGTCTTTTGCGGTGAATTTTTTCAGAAATAATCTCCAAAATCTTATTTTTCGCCTCAGCTACACCCTTTTCCTTAACAATGTTGAGCATGTCAAGTCCGGCTATGCGTTGCAAAATATCACGTCTTATTGATTCATCAGAAATCTCAGAAAGTATCTTCCGCCTCATTTCTGATAAGAGTTTTGCAAATTCACCATATTCATCCCCAAACTGTTTTTCCAGACTCTCCCTGATATTGCGCGCCAGCGCCGGACTTGCCCCACCGGTTGAGATACTGATGCTCAGATCACCCCGAATAATGGTTGCTGGCACTATGAAAGAACAAAATTCCGGCCTGTCGACTACATTTACCAGAATACCCCGCTTTGTCGCATCATAATAAACCTTTTTGTTTACCTCTTCATCGTCTGTAGAGGCAACTACAACCAACACCCCATTCAGAAACCCTTCTTCATATTTCTGCTGAATCCTTTCAATCCCTGTTTCTTTTTCCATTTCAGGACAAAATTCAGGAGACACCACCGTTACCCGCGCACCGGCATCTTTTAAG
Source organism: Candidatus Brocadiaceae bacterium (assembly GCA_030650655.1). GTDB lineage: Bacteria > Planctomycetota > Brocadiia > Brocadiales > Brocadiaceae > Wunengus. Next base: position 2,898 of record JAUSDH010000230.1, on the reverse strand, counting down.
CTACACACCTTGCGCCAGGCGACATTGCCGCCGCCAACCACCAAACACTTCTTATCCTGAATATTCAGGAGTATCGGATAATATTTTGCCATTTCACCTCAACGCTATACATTCTCATAATTAGGTCACCACAAATACACCAACAGCCGAACTGTTACAAATCTTCACCTCTCACCAAATCTTCATAAGTCTCACGTTTTCTGATGATACGAAACTGGTCGCCATCCACCAGCACTTCACACGCACGTGGACGGGAATTGTAACTGGAACTCATCGTAAAGCCATAGGCACCGGCGCTAAATATGGCTAACAAATCCCCTTCTTTTACCTTTGGCAATGCCCTATAGGTGGCAAAGGTATCGCTGCTTTCGCAAACCGGACCAACGATATCAACCAATTCCATACCTTTCTTTACCATTGTTTTGTCAGGATTTTCCACCTCTGGCATCTTTATACTCGCATTTACCGGCCATATCCTGTGGAAGGCATCATACAGGGCGGGGCGTATTAAATCGTTCATAGCAGCATCACAGATAACAAACTTCTTCCCGTGTATGGTCTCCTTTGTATAAATCACCTGAGAAATCAAGACCCCTGAATTCCCAATGATAAACCGTCCTGGCTCCATAATCAAATTGCATTGCATTTCTTTCACCAGCGGAAGAATTTTTGATGCATAGTCTTTTGGCCGTATGACTTTTTCTCCTGTATATGAAATACAATAACCGCCGCCTATGTTTATGTATTCAATGTCCAGACCCTCATTTCTGCAATTTTGAATTAACGCCAAAATCTTCCTGAGTGCACGCACATAGGGATCAACCGTATAAATTGGTGAACCCAAATGTACGTGTAATCCGCACAGGTCAACATTCGAATATCGTGCAGATTGCTTAATAATCTTTTCGGCCTCGGAAAGGTCGATTCCGAATTTGTTCTCCTTTTTTCCCGTGGTAGTCTTTGCATGAGTATTTGCATCGATGTCAGGATTTATCCGCAAGGCTACTCTTGGTGTTTTATCAGCCTCTTCAGCTAGTTTATTAATGTGTTCAAGTTCTGCCACAGACTCTACATTAAACATAAATATATCGTTCTCGAGGGCATACTTTATTTCCCTGTCCATCTTTCCTACCCCGGCAAATACAACCCTTGAAGGATCTCCGCCAGCCTTAATAGCACGAAACAGTTCACCACCTGAAACCACATCGAAACCCGATCCCTCCTCTGCCAGGATTTTACAAATAGACAGGTTTGAGTTAGATTTGACAGAAAAACAGATCGTGGTGTCGACATCCTGGAACGCTATCTCTAGCTCATGATATTGTGCAAGAATTGCATTCTTGCTGTAAATATAGGCAGGTGTGCCTACCTGTGAAATAATATCGTCAATCCTTACATCCTCGCAAAAGAGCGTCTTGCCTCTGTATTCAAAAGCATCCATTGATTATTCACCCTTAAAAATAATAATGCACCACGGATTTTCACGGAATTACACTGAGCCTTTCAAAATCTATCTACTCCGTGTTAATCTGTGTTACTCCGCAGTGAACTGTTGCTCAGTTTCTTTTCCCAATACGAAATACGTTTTTTTACAAACTGCGGCGCTGTCGAACCGTAACTTTTATAATTCTTTATACAGTTCTCCACACCCAGCACCTTATACACATCCTTTTCAATAACCGAAGAGAATGCCTTGAAACCCTCCAATTGCAAATCCTCCAGCCTGCAATGCGCCCTTATACACTCCCGCACGATATTCCCTACAATTTCATGCGCCTTACGAAACGGTACGCCCTTTTTGACAAGGTATTCCGCAAGCGCAGTAGCATCGAGAAAACCCTTCTCACATGCCAACATCATCCTTTCACCATTAAAACTCGTATTCGCCACAAGCTCGGCCAGTATCGATAACGAATTTTGGACGGTTTCTGAAGCATCAAATATCGCCACCTTATCCTCCTGCATATCCCGATTGTAGCTTAATGGCAATCCCTTGAGTAACGTAAGCAAAGACGTCAAATGCCCAAAAACACGACCGCTTTTACCCCGAATCAACTCCAGCACGTCGGGATTCTTTTTTTGCGGCATGATACTCGAACCCGTGCAATAGGCGTCACTGATCTCGATAAACTTAACCTCATCGTTGCACCAGATAATCCACTCCTCACAAAGCCGTGACGTGTGCATAGCGATTGATGAAAGGCAGAATGCATACTCAATACAAAAATCCCTGTCGCTTACGGCATCCATACTGTTCTCACAAACCCCTTGAAAGCCCAGTAATTTTGCCGTATGCAGCGGATCTGTTTGGAGTGTCGTGCCTGCGAGGGCGCAAGCACCTAAGGGTGATTTATTGAGTCTGGCACAGCAATCCTGGAGCCGCGTTTTGTCTCGTTCCAGCATCTCGACGTATGCCAGCAGATAGTGTGATACCAAGACAGGCTGTGCATGTTGAAGGTGAGTAAAACCCGGCATAATAAGGCCAAAATGCTCTTTACCCTTCTTTACCAATTCTCCTTGAAGCTTTGCCAGAAGGTTTATCATTACCTGAATTTGATCACGAGTCCAGAGCCGCAGGTCAAGGGCAACCTGATCGTTTCGGCTTCGGGCGGTATGAAGCTTTTTGCCAGCCTCGCCAATCCGCTCGATCAAAGCCGATTCAATATTCATATGAACGTCTTCTAGAGACTCCTTGAACTCGAACTTTCCGTCCTGAATTTCCGAGAGAATTCCATTGAGACCCTTAACAATCACAGTCTTTTCTTTTTCTGTAATGAGCTTGCACTTGGCAAGCATCGTCGCGTGGGCAATACTCCCTTCGATATCGTATTTATAGAGCCGCCAATCAAATGAAATTGATTCGGTGAAGGACTCCACCGATGCCGCTGTCTGCTCTGT
>JAUSDH010000223.1 GCA_030650655.1 Candidatus Brocadiaceae bacterium | reverse complement strand
TTACCGCTGTGGCTTTCCACAAAGACATTTTTTATTGTTCTACATCTCTTCGAAACGTTTTCGATTTGTAGTCCTATTAAGGTTATTAGTTAAATTTTACCCAAAATCGAGTTCTGTTACCCTGGATGTTTCACCAGAGACGTTGCTAGTTTGAGATTTTTTTAGTATGAGTTTGTCTGCTTCTTCCTGGCTCATTGGTATAATCTCTATGATCCTTTCAGTGGAATCATTTCCCACCTGTTTCACTGAGACTTTTACTGAAGGCAGCACTTGTGGTTTCCCATATCTCGCGGTAATTCGTGCCGCAGTCTGAATCTTTTCTTCAGTGATTTTCCCACGTAGAAGGGCAAGAGGCCCTGGCATATCAACCAGGGTTAAAAGATAATCTCCTTCTTTTGAAAGCGAATCAAGTCTTGTGTTATCCTCCTCATTTCTGCCGACAATAACCTTTGTTTGTTGGTCGAGCCTGAAATGCCTTCCCGCCTTTAATAAATTGACATCATTGACATTGGCATCACAGGTATTGACTAAATCTCGCATACGATGCGCAAACTCTGGATCGGTAAGTAAACACCCGCCAGCAGAGCAAGGATAGTCTTTGATTTGGAACACATCGGCAAGCTGTATCTGGTTTTTTCTGGAGCGTCCCCGAATCTGAAGCAGTTGTTCTCTGTCCACAAGCCCCAATTTTTCAGGGATAGTGGGTTCCATGTGTTTGGCGCACAAAGGTCTCAAAACAAGTCCAGTAAGGTTTGCTTCCTTGTCGATAATCTTCATAGCTTCTTTTCGTTGGGACATCGGTCTTTGTCCTAACACTTCGCCGGTGATAATGAAATCGGCACCGATCTCCCGCATGTATTCTCCAGCGATGCGAAAGATATTGATCCGGCAATCGATGCAGGGATTCATATTCTTTCCATATCCAAACTTGGGTTTTTTGACGAGTTCCAGAAATCGTTCCGTCGTGTTGATGACTTTAATTGGTATTCCAAACTTTTCAGAAACCTTTACAGCCTCGAGTTTACAGCTCCCATGAGACGTGCAGCGACAAAAAACAGTCACAAAATTAAGGGCTATTACCTCGATTCCCTGGTTCTGAATAACACGTATAGCCAGTGTACTATCTAAACCACCCGATAATAAAGCCAATGCCTTAGCCAAAATCTAACTCCTTAAATGACAATGTATTTCAGTTTTTCAAATTCCCTTACATAAACTAATTTCGAAATTCTAAACCATAACATACGTATCTTTCAAATAAAAAATCAATTTAAAAGAAGTTTGACTGTTTAATAATGCCATGTTAAATTATACAAGTGTTTAATTTGTAAGTAAAAAACTACGATTATATCCACCGCAAGTATAGTGGAGAAGTTTATGATAAGACGACCTGCCGTTGCGGGCAGTTTTTACAGTGGAGATGCAAACCAGCTAACGAGTGATATCGAAGGTTTTGTGATCAAGGATTGCGAAAAACAAGCTGTTTTGGGCATCGTCTCTCCGCATGCCGGATATGTGTATTCAGGGCGTGTTGCAGGGAATCTTTATTCCAGGATTAAAATACCTGATACCGTGGTTATATTAGCGCCCAATCATACAGGTTATGGTGTACCTTATTCCATCTGGCCTGGCGGGTTGTGGCGTACACCCCTGGGAGATGTCGAGGTGAATGAAAAGGTAGTGGATGAGATGGTGCATGTCTGCGATCTTGTTGAGAAAGACCAGGAAGCTCATCTGTACGAGCATGCTGCAGAGGTGCAGATACCTTTTATACAATACTTTAATCCTAATATTAAAATCGTTGTGATGGTTATCTCTTCCAGGAATATCGTAGACCTTAAAAACATAGGGAAAAGTTTGTCGCAGGTGTTACAGAAATTATGTCCTGATGCACTGGTGGTAGCTTCTTCTGACATGACGCACCACGAGGCACAGGCCTCGGCTAACAGGAAAGACAAGATTGCCATTGATGAGATGTTGGCCCTTAACGAGGACAATTTGTATAACAAAGTCCATACTATGCACATCACGATGTGCGGCATTTATCCGGCGGTTGTTATGCTGGTATGTTCCAAGGAACGAGGGGCTAAAAAGGCAGAACTGGTGCGTTATGAAACCAGCGGTGATATTACCGGTGATTATGATCAGGTCGTAGGTTATGCAGGAATTATGGTAAGTTAAATTTTTAGTGGGCACAGATAAACACGGATTAACAGGATATAAAAATTGAAAAATACTCTGTGAATATTTGCGGCAAGCAGTGTCCTAATTGAAAACTAAGGAGAATAATTTTATGGTAATGATTCCAAAAATTAAAGTAAATATCGACGGTAAAACCATAGAGGTAGATAAAGGCAAAACAATCTTGCAGGCTGCCAATTCAACCGGTATTCGCATCCCAACGCTCTGTCACGACTCACGACTCGAACCCTTTGCGGCATGCCGCGTTTGTATGGTAGAGGTAGAAAGGGGCACGTCGACCGCGCTCGTAACGTCGTGCAATACAGAGATTGCCGATGGTATGGTGATCCGTACTGATTCTGAAAAAGTATTAAAAACCCGAAAGATGGTTTTGGAATTGATCCTTTCAGACCATCCCAGGGATTGTATGACTTGTGAGAAATGTGGTTCCTGTGAGCTGCAAGACCTTGCATATCAGTATGGCGTGAGGGAAAGCCAGTTTTTTGAAGAACCGGATGGGGGCATTATAGAGGATGAAAATCCTGTCATTCAGCATGATACAAGCAAATGCATACTTTGCGGACGCTGTGTTCGTATTTGCGCTGAAGTACAGCAGGACTATGCCATTGATTTTAAGAACCGCGGATTCGAGACTCAGACGGGAACACCCTTTGGGAAGCCACGGCGTGATACGACGTGCGTGTTGTGCGGACAGTGTGTATCGACATGTCCTGTGGGTTCGCTGGTCGAGAAACAGGCAGTTGGGATGGGGCGTGAGTGGGACTTTAAACAGGTCAAAACCACCTGTGCCTATTGCGGTGTAGGCTGTACGATGTATTTAAACGTTAAAGGGAATCGGGTCGTTAAAGTAACTTCAAAAGCAGGGTCTGTTCCCAACGACGGCAACTTGTGTGTAAAGGGACGTTTTGGGTATGATTTTATCCATCATCCTGACCGGTTGAAGCATCCGCTCATAAAAAAAAATGGGAAGCTTGAAGAGGCGACCTGGGATGAGGCGCTTAACTTGGTTGCCGGCAAACTGGGCGAGATAAAAGCGAAACACGGTCCCGATAATATCGGTGTCTTTAGCTCTTCGCGATGCACTAATGAAGAAAACTATCTGGCAATGAAATTTACGCGGGCTGCGATTGGCACGAACAACGTAGACCAGTGTGCCCGGACTTGACACGCTCCTACCGTCGCCGGTCTGGCGATGTCATTCGGTAGCGGCTCAATGACCAATTCGATTGCCGAAATCAAGGATTGTAAACTCATCTTCCTGATTGGTGGCAATCCGACAGAGGCGCATCCGATTGTAGGGTTGGAGATGAAGAAGGCATTGAGGAAAGGGTGTACGTTTATTGTGGCAGACCCACGTCAAATCTGGTTTGCCCAGCATGCAAAACTGTATCTCCCGGTAAGACCTGGTTCAGACAACTGGTTATTAAATGCGATGGCCCATATCATTATCGCCGAAGGTCTTGAAAACAAAGAATTCATAAAGACGAGAACCGAGGGGTTTGAAGAATTAAAGTCATTTGTAAAAAACATCACACCCGAGAAGGCTGAAGAATTTACGGGTATTCCTGCAGAAGATATTCGTCAGGCTGCTCGATTGTATGCCAAATCTGAGAAGTCCGCCATATTTTACACATTGGGTATTACCGAGCATACCTGTGGTACTGATAACGTACGAACTATTGCAAACCTTGCCTTGTTAACAGGCCATATCGGAAAATCCAGCACAGGGGTTAATCCTATTCGTGGGCAGAATAACGTGCAAGGCGCTACTGACATGGGGGCACTGCCCGACAGGATGCATGGATATCAGTACCTTTCTGATCCGGCTGTTGTGGAGAAGTTTGAGAAGGCATGGGGTATCAAGTTGCCCAGGACACAAGGAATCACTTCGCCGACTATGTTTGAACGCATGAACAAGAATCAGTTTAAGGCGTTGTACGTGATTGGAGAAGACCCCGTCATGAGCGAGCCAAATCAGAACTATACCATCAATGGCTTGAAAAATCTGGAGTTCCTTGTAGTGCAGGACATCTTTTTGTCAGAGACGGCTAAATATGCAGACGTAGTCCTGCCAGCCACCAGTTTTGCTGAAAAGGACGGCACCTTTACCAACACCGAGCGCCGTGTACAGCGCGTGCGCAAAGCTGTTAACCCCATTGGAAATACAAAACCCGATTGGCAGATTATCTGTGAATTGTCCAATCGCATGGGTTATAAAATGGATTATCCATCTCCAAAAGAAGTTTACGATGAGATTGCCAGCCTTGCACCGGTATTTGCAGGAATTAATTATGCAAGGATTGAGAGTAATGGTATTCAATGGCCGTGTCCTGACACAAAACATCCCGGTACAAAATTCCTGCATGAGGGCAAGTTTACGCGTGGTCTTGGCAAATTTTTTGTGTTGCCTTACCGTGCGCCTGCCGAGAGTCCCGATAAGCAATATCCATTACTGCTCACCACCGGACGCACCCTCTATCACTATAACGCAGGGACAATGACACGGAGGTCGGCGGGTATTATCCATAAAACAAATGATTGTTTTGTCGAAATACATCAATCTGATGCCGGTGAATTAGGTGTCTTTGATGGTGAAATGGTCAAGATTGCAACGCGTCGCGGCGAGATAACTGCCCGTGCCGAGGTTTCTGAGAAGGTGAAAAAAGGCGTTATCTGGATACCTATGCACTTTGTGGAGGCCGCCGTGAATAAGCTAACAAAGGATGCATACGATAACATTACCCAGACGGCTGAGTACAAGGTTTGCGGGGCAAAGATCGAAAAAATATAAAATTTCAAGAAAAAAGAAAAAGGCGACTAAGAGACAAGCCTCTTTTTAGTTGCTTTTTTTTATTTTCAAGCAACTCAAATGATAAGGTACGAGTTAGGAATCGCCTTTCATCAGCATGACTATTTGACATTGTCTTAATAAACAAGTATCACACTGTGAGTAACAGAAAGTATGGTTATGGAACGATATGCGTTTAAATTTTTAGCAAGAAAAGTCATTATTCGAGCCAACCATAAAATCTGCGAGACATCAGAAGAAATACTTACAAATAATCTCTTTAAAACCTTATTGAACAAAATTCTTGAGGAACTATCACAAAAACATTCCCCGTTATTAGATATCTTTCCTCATAGAACGAACATAGGCGCCAATGATATTAATCTCTTGCTTCAAACCCTTCAACACTTAACAAAAACTGACGGAACCTTGGTACCAAGTGTTTTGGAAGGATCAGAAGTGTTTTTCAGGGATCGAGACCTATTAAATGATTTTGTGGAGTATTTGTATGATGCGTGGAGAAGTGTTGATCGATTTATCATATATGCATCAACGGTCTATGAAATGGAAACAAGGCCATATCAAGCTTTTAGTGAAACTATCGAAAATCTAACCCATTTAGTCCGCCAGACGTATCGAAATATTCAAGAAAATATTACTGGGAAGCATCCCGTTGTGTATCGACAGGTCACTGCTGGGGCAGAGATCGCAGCTATTACATCAAATAAATTACCAGTTCGTCTCCCTGCTGGATATGAAAAGTTGCATAATATTCCGCTTATTCGGCAAATTTTGTTGTATCCCCCGTTAATTCTGAATCCTCCGATGAATAAACGCACAGGTAAATTCGTCAAAATCGATGTTAATCCATTAAACGTAATACAGCTTCATGAGGAGGAATGGGTATGCTATCCAGCCAAAGTTGGGGAATTGCTCATCTATATCTATTTTCATGAGAAATTTTTTGAATTAGGCTTTTCCTTATGTAATCTGTTTGAATTAGCCCATGATGAAGACTTGGCCAGACCACCAGATGGGGTGTATGCGTTTGGCGTTCCAGGTGATGTCTTAGATCATCTTGCAGATTTTCCGACTATATTTTATGACGATCAAAATCATAACATGCTTATCGCCGCGGTACCGAACCGAGATGAATTTGGGTATTTTGGCTATTTGAAGAAGATGGTATTAACCTTACATAATATCATCATGATGAAACGCGAAGCATGGCCATTTCATGGGGCATTAGTCAAGATCGTGTTAAAAAATCAAAAGGAAGCTACACTTCTCATTATTGGAGATACTGGAGCAGGGAAGTCGGAAACACTGGAAGCCTTTAGAATTTTAGGGGATGAATATCTGACCGAAATGAAAATTATTGCCGACGATATGGGGTCT
>JAUSDH010000221.1 GCA_030650655.1 Candidatus Brocadiaceae bacterium | reverse complement strand
TAAATCTGGTGGATTCGCTCACGCTTAATCCACCCTACACTAAGGAATTTGTATTATTTGTGCGAATGCCTCTTCGTCAAGAATGTGGACGTTAAGTTCTCTGGCCTTGTCTAACTTGGAGCCCGGTTCTTCACCCGCGACAAGGTAATCTGTTTTTTTACTCACACTGGACAGGACGCGTCCACCCAGGCTCTTGATGAGCGTTTCGGCTTCCTTGCGAGAGTACTTTTGTAATGTGCCGGTAACAACAAAAGATTTTCCAGAGACCTTTGGATTCTTAACTGATTTTTGAGTTGCAAGTTTTTTGGTATTTACTCCACCTGCTTTCAGTTTTTCAATGATTTCTTGTGTATGTTTGTTTTGAAAAAACCTTAAAATGCTTTTTGCAACGACAGGCCCGATTTCGTAAATTCCTTCTAGCTCTTCTTGTGTTGCATTCGCCAGTTTATCCAGGGTATCAAAGCGCTCTGCCAGTACCTCTGCGGTATGTGAGCCGACATTCAGTATACCCAGGGCGCAGATCAGGCGGTCCAAATCCCGATGTTTGCTTGCCTCGATAGCCTGTATCAGGTTCGACGAGGACTTTTCTCCCATTAAATGATTCTTCGGGGTTTCCTTTGGGTAAGTTTTTTTTAAAAGGAGACGGTTAAGTCTTTTTATATTATTTTGCTCAGCATTGTTTAAAAAAGAGAAGCTCTTATTTCTATAATCTTTAGTTTTATCAACTAGGTCCTTTATATTTTTGGAAAAACTAATATTAGGCTTTTTTATAAGTAAAATATCATAGAAATTAGAAACTTTCAAAAGTTCGTTAAGCCAGTCTATGGTATTAATAGTTGTTTTTAAAGTAAAGTCGTAGCTGTCATCGTTAATTACTTTACAAAGTTTTTCTATAGTCAATGGTGGTACAAATTCACCCACACTAAAGTCTTTTAAATTTACCAGATCATCATACTTAATATAATAAATATCAGCATAATCTTTTACAAAACCTTTGTCAACCAATTGTTCAACCAGCGCCGGGCCCAGTCCCTCTATATCCATAGCGTCCCGGCCTGCAAAGTATTGGATGCGTCTTTTCACCTGCGCCTGACAGAATGGATTGTGGCAGCGCAGGTACACCTCCGTGTCGTATCTGACAACCTTTTCTTTGCATTCCGGGCAAGTGGAAGGCTCTGTAAAAGGTATTTCAGTTCCTTTCCTTTTTTCTTTTAATACGCTGACAACCTGAGGAATGATCTCACCTGCCTTTTGCAATACGACATGGTCTCCTTTCCGTATATCCTTTCTTCGAATCTCATCGAAGTTATGAAGCGTGGCACGACTGACGGTGGTTCCTGCAAGAAGGACGGGGGTAAGGTTGGCTACCGGCGTAAGCGTGCCAGTCTTTCCCACCTGCACAACAATCTCTTCTATTTTTGTAACAGCCTGTTCTGGTTGAAATTTAAAAGAGATTACCCAGCGAGGCGCCTTGCTTGTGGCGCCTAATTGATCATGAAGGTCGAGAGAATTGACCTTAATGACCATTCCATCTACCATGTAATCCAGTTCCCCCCGGCGGTTATCCCACTCATTGCAACGATGAATAACCTCTTCAATATTGTTGCATAATCGAGCATCAGGATTTACCGGCAAACCAAATCTACGAATAAGCTCCAAACACTGGTTATGGGTCTTGGGTTCTATCCCTTCAAAATATCCAATTGCATAAGCAAAGAGGCGCAGTCGTCTCTGGGCTGTAATGCGCGGGTCGAGCAGTTTCAGCGAACCTGCGGCGGCATTCCTGGGATTAGCAAATTGAGGTTCGCCTTCTTCTTCCCTTTCTTCGTTCAGTCTCTGAAACTCACTATTTGGTAAATAAATTTCGCCCCTGATTTCTATGACGGGCGGAATTTTCTGTTTTTTATCTGAGGGCTCCAATATCAAAGGAATTTGACGAAGAGTCCTGAGGTTTGCGGATACGTCGTCTCCCTTAAAGCCATCGCCACGCGTAGCTCCTCGTACAAAGAGACCATTTTCGTAACAGAGGGTAATTGCCACACCATCAATCTTCAACTCAACAACGTACTCAATATCCCGATGCGCATCGATATCTGCCATGCGTTTTATACGCTGGTCAAATTCTTTTAATTCTTTGTCTGAGTACGTATTGTCAATACTCAGCATGGGTATCCTGTGTTCTATGGTAGAGAATTGAGTAAGGGGTTCGCCGCTAACTCGCTGGGTGGGGGAGTCGGGTGTAATGAGTTCTGGGTGTAATTTTTCAAGATGCTGTAATTCTTTTAAAAGCTGGTCGTAATCATAGTCGGTAATTTCCGGATTATTTTCTACATAATACTTTCGGTCATGGTATCGAATGGTATCGCGAAGTTGTTGGATCTTTTCTTTAATCATTGATGGCATAGTTCTGCGTACTTGATGAATATTTTATCATAGGCATTCAATGAAAACATAATCGTACGATAGGGAAACGGACTTAGTATATCACAATTTATGTGAGTGTCAACGTACTGTTTTAAGGATATTAATCACTTGACTTTATGCTATATATATTATAAACTCTGCGAAAAAGGATGCTTGGTACAATTCCCATTATTGGAAATTCTTATGAATTTAATAAAAACATCCTAAGAATGGAGCGAAAAAATTATGACAAAAGGAAGCGATTCGAGGGAGTTTTTCGAGATATTTAAGCAGACAGAGAAGGCGGAGGATATTCAGAAAAAAGAGGCTAAGCCGCAGGAGGTTCTCACTCCGACGCCAAGTCCATCCATTCCGGAAATTAAACCAGTTACCAGTCCAACCAGTCCAGGTGTAGATCCGTTGGGATGGATAAAGAATACAACCCGGGCAGAAGAACCAACGTTTAAAGGGAAAAGAGAAACACCAATAACGTCTCAACCCGTTTCGGCTCCGCCTGCTAAACAGGAACTGATTCCGCGTAAAGACGAGGTAACATTACGGCAGGAGACGTTGATTATTGGTGCTATTGCGGCAACTTTTCTATCCATTGCATGTTTTTTTGTTGGATACAAAGTTGGTTATAACAAGGGTACAATGAATCAGGCAGAAGAATGGTTGGAAACGATAGAACCGCGGGACATGAAAAAGTCTACCTTTGGGCAAAAGCCAGAGGAACCGCCTCTAGCGCCTCAAAAGGCTGCAAGCAAAAGCGAACAGCCATTGATCATTACGAAGGAGAAACAAACTGAGCAACACAAGCCGATTATCAGAGACAAGTGGACATTACGCGTAGTTTCTTACAAAAATACCAAAGAAAATCTTGAGAAGGCAAAAGAACTGGCCAAAACATTGCAGAATTCGTTAGGCTACGATTCCTTTATTGTAAATGTTGGAAAAGAACTTTATATCTGTATAGGCGAATTTGAATCAAATGATAGCGCAGATTTAATCGAAGCACAGAAGAAGTTAGCCGAATTTAAATATGAGAATAAGAAACAATTTGATGGATGTTATCCCATACGTATGAGATAGAATTTAGGAGGAGAAATGAGTATTGACAAGAGTTTGAAATTGAAGGGTAAATTGGTGAGACCCAGAAATGTATTTACGAGAAGCGAGCGGATCAAGATACTTAAGGGTGAAGGCAAATGGGATCCGACAATGTCTGTTTTTGGTATTCCCAAAGTAAAATCAGTTAAGATAAAACGAAAAGGAAAGTCGGAGAAGAAGGTGGCGAAAGAGGAAGCCGCCGTTGGAACAACACCAGCCGCTGGAACAACACCAGCCGCAGGGAAGGAAAAGGCAAAGAAATAATGATTGCCCACAGGATGTCTAAACTAGACTCCTCTGGGATCAGGAAGGTATTTGACCTTGCGCAAAAAATGCAAAATCCGGTGAACCTGAGCATAGGTCAACCGGATTTTGACGTTCCTGGGGAGATCAAAACAGAGGCCATTAAGGCTATCAATGACGGTGCGAATAAATATACCGTAACGCAAGGGATACCGGAACTCCGCGATGCATTACTCAAGCGGCTTCAAAAGGAGCGAGGCGTAAACTCCGAAAGTATCATTATTACATCGGGGGTCTCCGGCGCATTGACATTGGCATTTATGGTATTGGTCAATCCCGAAGACGAGGTTCTTATTCCCGACCCTGCCTTTGTCAGCTATAAACATTTGACCAATTTCTGCGGCGGTAAACCCGTATTTGTGGATACCTATCCCGATTTTAAACTAGCGGCTTCGCATATCCAGCCACATATTACAAAAAAAACCAAGATACTCATCGTCAACAGCCCTGCCAATCCAACCGGGGCAATGTGCACTACCCAGGAGTTGAAAGAGATTGCTGAATTGGCAAAGAAACACAACTTGTTGATCATTTCAGACGAAATATATCACGACTACGATTATGAACATCATTTTGATAGTATCGGCAGGTATTATGAAAAGACCCTGATTCTGGACGGGTTTTCAAAGTCATTCGCTATGACGGGCTGGAGGATGGGCTATGCGGCTGGGCCTGCCAGTGTTGTCAGCGAGATGATTAAATTGCAGCAATACACATTTGTCTGTGCGCCATCTTTTGCCCAGTATGCCGTATCCAGGTCATTGGAGACGGATTTAAGCAAACATATCACAAGCTATAAAAAGAAAAGAGACTTGATGTATGACGGGTTAAAGGACACATATCAAATTATAAAACCCGGCGGTGCGTTTTACCTATTTCCACAAGTACCGTGGGGCACTGATGAGGAGTTTGTAACATCTGCCATCCAGAAGAATCTGCTCATTATTCCAGGCAGCGTCTTTTCAGAACGTCATACCCATTTCCGCATTTCTTACGCCGCCACAGAAGAGACCATCAAGCGCGGCATCGATATTCTCAACGACCTCGCTCAACGATAATCTTTCAAACAAGTGACGGTATTAACGCAAATTTTCTCAGTCGTATTAGAGTATTTCTGAGAAAATATTATGACGAAGCTTATATTTACTATGAAAATTAAATTTCTACCTGAATAGATATACCTAAACTCCTTTACCGTTTTTTCTACTATAGTTTGGAATTTCAATTATCCCAGGCATCCTTAAACCTCCATTTCTATCCATTAAGTTCTCCTTAAAATACAGTATTATTTTTATTCTGTTGTTTTATTCTTGACATCTTATTTATTTCCATGTTACTGTGTGCATCATAGCATCACAGCATCACAGCATCACAGCATCAATAGCTCGTTACAAAGTAACGTAGTAAAAACATTACGATAAAGGCAAACCCTGATTGATCAGGGGACGCAAAGTAAAGGGTCTTTAATTAAGTTTAGAGTTGGGAGTTCTGAGTTTAAAGACAGGACTTAAAGACAGCCTTACTGCCGAAGATGGTTAATTCAATATCTTTGTAGTAAGGCTTTTTTATTTTAGCCAAAAATTAAACGGTTTTAATTTAATCAAAGGGAGGGGGAGGTAAAAGACGAAAAGGTTTATTAGCATGAAGAAATTCATTGGTGATTTTTCAAGAAGGCAGTATATCCGCAATGTGGAGATAGTTTGTATTTTGCCAAGCGATAAGAAAGGAGGTGGTACTATGTATCGAACATTAGAGCGCCTCTTCCCTTGATTCATAAGGTGACTTTATGTTTATGCGTCTGCTCTATAGTAAGTATTTAGAGATTTTAATTATATGTATTAAGAAACTTTTAAGGAGGAAAGAAAAAATGAAAAGGATATTGTTAATTGCCTTATTTATACTTGCATCAATGCCTCTTGCAAGTATGGCATTTGCTGAGTGCACCACTATTCAGGATGGTACACTTTTAACAAGCGATGCGAGAGTTATTGAAACAGGATTTGATGAATGGGGATATAACTATCAAGCACATTTGTTTAACGGAGGATATTGTGATGCCTATCGGAATGCCGACTGGTGCCAGCCATACAAGGACGATGAGCTTATTATGAAATGGAACGATGCATGGCTCAGCAACCAGGATTGCGACGGTGATGGTCTACTTGATAGACACTATGGTTATACTACCTATATAGGTTCAGGTGCATGGTTGACTAACCATCAAAAAGGAACCTATATTGACGGCAAAGGCAAGAAGCAGAGGTGGGAGTATTTTGTAAAGATTGTTGCAGCTCCAGCGGATGCAACTAAAACAGGTGGTACATGGTATGCCGCAGATGGGACCGAAATAGGACCAGTTATTTGGGGTGACTTTGCCATCATTCAAGAAGTTTCTAATGACACAGGAACAGGTGAACATGGGATTCTATACTTAAGTCCATACTCAGCCGGTTTTGGGAATTTTTCTCCTGCTGATTAATATTTAAATGCTTAGATAAAATGAGAAGGGAGTCAAATCTCCCTTCTCATTTTTATTTGCAAAAAATAAAGGAAAATAAAGGGGTCACCCATTGTTCAAGAAATTGGTGGATTCACTTGCGTTTAATACACCTACTGGGCTGGTTCAATCTTGCAGATTGAACCACACGGTTCAACAGGACTATGGGTCTTGAACCAACACAAACCGTGAACAATGCCAAACATTTCGGTTCAATCGTGGTCGATTGAACCAGCCGAAGAAGTTGAGAGGTTGAGATTTTCTCGGCTTTCCAACTTCTGCCTCACTTCTTTGCGCACTTTGCGCCTTTGCGGTGAACTATTATGTAATTCCAATGGAACGATTTCGATGGGTTCGCTTTCAGACTGGGTCAAATGAACCCTCTTATTTTAAAAGTGGGGAGTAAACTTTATAAATTGCCCATTTTATTCTAAGTTTATTGCTTTTCAATCCTTAAAGTGGGGAAGAAACATCTCGAAATATAGTAAAATTGTTCATTTGGCACAGTCTTTTCGCTTAACCCATCCTTACATTTCTGCGGATAAGAAAATCTCGTAATTCGAAATTCCTTGCCTGCCCTGTTAAATATTATACATTATTTATTTAACAGGAAAAATATACGATTGTGTTTTTACAATCTAATCATGAAACTGGATTTATTTAACAGGGTAAAATATTCGTTATTCAATACACGGTTAAATTGATCCGTCATTTTAAGTTAGCGCTTATGAGTGGTTAGTGGAGAGAGCTGAACTGCTGATTATTTCTTTAACAATTTTCCGATCTCGTCGTCAAATTCCTTTTCCGACACAAAGCCGATGTGCTTGTTGGCTTCTTTACCATCTTTCCCGTAAATTATGGTAGTCGGATACGCTTGTAAATCGTATGTCTGGGCAATATCGCCGACATCAAGATAGACGGGATAATTGATTCCCATTTTTTTGATGAAGGGGGGGACTACTTCAACTCCGTTTTCATCAAAGGCGATACCAATAATTTCAACGCCGTTTCCTTTGTATTTATTGTAAAGATTGATGAAACCTGGTATCTCTTTCCTGCAAGGGGGACACCACGTTGCCCACAGGTCAAGAATTACTACCTTGCCCTTATTGTTCTCCAACACGGTTTTCAATTCCGAAAGTGTTATCTTTTTAATGCTATCACCCGCGTGAGAATTTGTTGAAAATATAAATAAGGTTAGTGTAAACAGGAAGGATAGACATACATATTTAAAATGGAATATCGTTCTATTCATCGTATGCTCCGTTTTAAAAGATTTGCAATAAAAATCAGTATTGTCCGGTTAGGTTTTTGCGCGTTTTATTCCGTTGCTCTAAAGCTGTCATTCCCGCATGTTTTTAGCGGGAATCCAGGATGAACGAGCCTCTGGATACCCGACAAAAGCATTCGGGTATGACAAAAGCCGGTAC
>JAUSDH010000214.1 GCA_030650655.1 Candidatus Brocadiaceae bacterium | reverse complement strand
GAAATATCATGGTTCCAGGCTTTTAAAATCGGTTGCTTCCAGTGTATTGCAATGATCCCTGGTGTATCACGGGCAGCAGCCACCATCATCGGAGGAATGGCTGTAGGGCTTAACCGGAGAACCGCCGCTGAATTTTCATTTTTCCTCGCTGTTCCCACTATGCTGGGCGCTAGCGTCAAGAAAATGATGGATTCTTACAAGACAATCCAACACCATGATATAGCGATCCTGCTGTTAGGGAGTTTTGTCGCGTTTGTCGTAGCTATGTTTGCCATCAAGGCTTTTATCGGTTTCCTGAAACAACACGGTTTTAAATGGTTCGGGTACTATCGTATTGTCTTGAGTGTGGTATTGGCTATTGTTGCATATCTGATGAAAATACAAATGTGAAGAATAAGGGATTGACAATAAACAACATGAACAACTTCATGTTGCTGTGCCATCAGGGCTAAAGCCCTGGTAAGACGTGTACCCACTAACCCCAGCCTTAAGGCTGGGGTTGTGACGATCTTATCTGAATTGGGCTTTAGCCCTGACAGTGCCTGATCTTCAAAGTGTCGGACAATAAACGTGTTCAGATTATTTATTGTCAATCCCTAAGAGTAGACGAACTAATCGGAATGATAACAAAATCTCTCAGTCTTGTACTTGTTAATATTGGAACAAATCCAATATTTCCGCACCTTCCGGCAAGACTTCGGACGAGCTGTTTAATACACAAAAAAACTCGATACCACGACAACATCAAATGATGACACGATCAAAGATAAAAATTGTGTAAAAAATATGCCTCAATTTATAAAATTCTATTGCATTTTATTTGGAAATTTGTTTCACTAAGCAAACATTTTATTTAGTTTATTAATACCGTTAAAATCGATTGAGGGAGCCAATCAATTATGATGATACCGAGGTTGGTATTCTTTACCAAGGGTGTTGGAAAACACAAAGACAAGTTACAATCTTTCGAGCTTGCATTGCGGAAAGCGGGAATAGAAAAATGCAATTTAGTGAGGGTGTCGAGCATTTTCCCGCCGAATTGTAAAATTGTCACGAAGGAGCAGGGTGTTACCATGTTAAAGGCAGGGCAGGTGATTTTTTGTGTAATGAGTGAAAATTCCACCAATGAGCCTAACCGGATGATCTCAGCCTCTGTCGGTATGGCTGTTCCAGCCGAGCACGAACACTATGGATACCTCAGTGAACACCATGCCTTTGGTGAAACCGAAGAAAAATCGGGCGATTATGCAGAAGACCTTGCCGCTACCATGCTGGCCAGTACCTTGGGTATCGAATTTGATCCTGCAAAAAACTACGATGAACGAAAAGAAACCTACCGGATGAGCGGTAAAATCGTAAAAACCAGAAACATCACACAGGCTGCACGTGGAGATAAGAACGGTTTGTGGACTACGGTCGTTACCGCTGCCGTATTTATTTTGTAAACGTACTTTTTAATATAATCTAATCTACAGAAAGTGTTAGCCTGCCCAAATATCTTCCGTAGAGCAAGTCCCCATCGATCTTTGACTCCATCTGTGTGTCTTCGTTTGATATGACATGGTGGAAAGGGTATTTTTAACATGGAAGTAATTGCTACCGGATGCATCGTTGCCCCGAAGGGATTTCAAGCGGGAACTACCTATTGTGGAATAAAAACCATAAGAGATAGTCTCGATTTGGGAATTATTTTTTCAGAATTTCCAGCGACTGGTGCGGCCTTGTTTACTACAAATCAAATCTATGCAGCGCCTGTAAAGCTGAGTAGGAAAGTTGCCCAAAAAGGTCATATACGAGCATTTGTTATTAACAGCGGCAATGCCAATGCCTGCACAGGAGAACAGGGATACAAAGATGCCGAGGAAATGGTACGGATTGCAGGAAAATGTCTGAAAATTTCTGAGGATGAAATCCTGGTCGCCTCTACCGGTATTATTGGAAGGCCCCTTCCAATGGGTAAAATCGCCGCCGGTATTAAGGCCGCTGCTACATCTCTGGGAAACACCCCAACACATGGCAATGACATGGCTCGTGCCATTATGACGACGGATACAAAACAAAAAGACATTGCAGTCAGGCTAAAGATAAACAATAAAGATGTGATTGTGGGTGGGATCACCAAGGGCGCCGGGATGATTGCCCCAAACATGGCAACCATGCTCTGCTTCCTTACGACAGACATCTCCATGCCAGCACCACTTCTTCATGAATGCCTCAGAAATGCCGTAGAATCTTCTTTTAATCGGATTACGATTGACGGACACATGAGCACCAACGATACCATCGCAATCATTGCAAATGGCGCTTCTGGAGTAAATATCATTTCCAAAGGTTCAGAACTACAAGTATTTCAAGATGGACTAAATTATGTAACCAGCTATCTGGCGAAGGCCATTGTGAAGGACGGCGAAGGCGCTACGAAATTCATTCAGATTGATGTGGTTGGTGCAAGGTCACGAAGCGATGCGACAAAGATTGCCCGATCAATCGCAGATTCGCCGCTCGTAAAAACGGCAATCAACGGAGAAGACCCCAACTGGGGTCGCATTGTCTCTGCTGCCGGTTATGCGGGTGTGGAACTGAATGAGTCAACGACCAATCTCTATATTAACGATATCCTGATCTTTGCGAAGGGTATTCCGACATCGTGTGACCTCGATAAACTGAGTACATCCATGAAAAATACGGATATCAATGTTCGTCTGGAACTTGGCTTGGGGGATTGTGCGGATACCATCTGGACATGCGACCTCTCGCACGAATACGTCACCATTAATGCCGAATATCACACATATGCTTCTGTACACAGCAGTAGTTCCCACCAATGAAAACGTGCCTTCTTTAAACATAATTTTTACTGACTCAATTTCCTTAACATCAAACTTTCCCTCTCCCTTAAGAACTCCTTTAAGGCTGCGCAAGTCCT
>JAUSDH010000191.1 GCA_030650655.1 Candidatus Brocadiaceae bacterium | reverse complement strand
GAACCAGTTCCAACAAGGCTAAAAAGAATCCAATAATCAGATTCCTTTCGCATATTCCTTTAAAAAGATCCGCAAAGGATATTGAAGTGTGGAGATGTACCTTTTGTAAAATTCCATTCATATATTCCTGTATTGGCGTATCGTCATACGTTACTTTCGTGGGTACATTCATCATTGTTTGCTTCATGAGCTGTGAAAACCTCTGTAAAAGATCCCACATACTTGCACCCTCCAGGGGGAGTTCATGTTCTTTGTCTTCTGTTTCAAGGGGAATCTCCCCGTGTATGCGAAAACACCTTTTTTCCCACTCGGCAGCCTTAGCAGCCAGGACAAGGGTGCTCTCCTTGTACCGCTTGTATTCCAGCAATTGTTTCACCAGAGACAACCGCGGGTCTTCCTCCTCTTCTTCAACACCTTGCATCTCTGTGCGTGGCAAAAGCATATACGATTTAATGTACATGAGCGTGGCTGCCATCACCAGGAAATCACCCACAATATTCATATCCAGGGTTTGCAATGCTTCCACATACTGTAAGTATTGATCCGTAATCCGTGCAATAGGAATATCGTAAATATTTACTTCCTCTTTTCGAATCAAATAAAGGAGTAAGTCGATGGGCCCGTTATAAATGTCCAGGTCTACTTTATATTCGCCTGTCATTACTTTTCCCCCATAATGAATTTTTCTTATTCTGTATGAACTTTTAGTCCCCGAAAAACTATAGTACTATGACATCGACTCAAAGGTCGTTACAAGACGGAATATTATCTATCTTCGCTTAAAGTCGCAAACCCGTAAATAACTTGAGAAAGTAATGAATGGGTGGGCCAAGTATTATGCTTAAAATCGAAATACCCGCATAATTTCCCAGAATGATCAGCCCCAGCAAAATAAACGGGCTGTAACGTTCGATTCCCTTATATTTCACCGCCAACCGATAGGGTAACAATCCCTCCAGGATATGAGAGCCATCCAGAGGGAATAAAGGAATCATATTAAAAAATGCCAGCGATAGATTCATCATGATTCCCGTGAGTAATAAATTAAACACAAAGGCAGATATGTTTATCGGTATAAATGAAGTACCACGCAGGAGTTGAAAGATTACGCCAAATAAAAATGCAGAAACAAAGTTTGAGGCAGGTCCGGCAAAAGACACAATCACGTTATCACGACGGGGATTTCTAAAATTATTAGGATTTACGGGCACAGGTTTTCCCCATCCGAAATGGGCAAAGACAAAACATAATGCCCCAATAATATCAATGTGGGCAAGAGGATTCAACGTCAAACGACCTTGCAGTCGTGCTGTGGGATCGCCAAATTTATTGGCTGTCCAACCATGGAAATATTCATGAATGGTCAGTGCATAGAGTATTGCGGGGATTGTTATGATTAAATTATTTAGGTTCACAAATACGTATATTCTCCTTTTTTATTTTAATTGCGGGCATCTTAACACAACGGAAATAAGTTGTCAAGTCCAGAACACTTAATTAAATCTTTACCACGAATGATACCTTTCTTTTCTCTTGAATATAAAAGAGATGCCCACTATAATCAATTGAGCAAAACATGGAAATTCACCGATTCCATTTCAAAGATACGTAACTTATTTACATGCAAAAAAAACCGATACAAGAAAAATCTTTATCCGATATTGCCTTTGCAAAAGATGTGCTATTACTCGAATCGGAAGCAATTAAAAATCTGATCGACCGTCTGGATCATAATTTTCAGAAGGCTATTGATTTAATCTTTAATTGTAAAGGTCGGGTAGTAGTTACGGGCATTGGAAAGGCGGGAATAATTGGCCAGAAAATTTCTGCAACATTGGCCAGCACGGGGACGCCTTCCTATTGGATTCACTCATCAGAAGCAAGACACGGCGACCTTGGGAGGATCGTTGCGGAAGACGTCGTCCTGGCGCTTTCCAACAGCGGCGAAACAGAGGTTGTAACCCTCTTGCCTTTTGTAAAACAGATGGGGACGAAGGTGATTGCTATTACAGGAAATAGTAAGTCTTCTCTGGCGCAGCACAGTGACGTTGTGCTTGACATCGGAAAGATAGAAGAACCGTGTCCGCTAGGTCTTGCCCCATCAGCAAGTTCAACGGCCATGCTCGCCCTGGGTGATGCTTTAGCCCTTACGATATTCAAGAAACGAAATCTCAGTAAAGAAGACTACGCGTTCTATCATCCGGGCGGAGAACTTGGCAGAAAATTACTTACGGTAGAAATGGTTATGCGCAAAAATGAAGCGAATCCCGTGGCTAGTGAAGACACACCGTTGCTGGACGTTCTCGGCATTATGACGGAAACAGTAGGTAAGCCTGGCGCTGTGAGTATCGTTGATAAACAGAATAAACTGGTTGGATTTTTTACTGACGGTGACCTGAGGAGACATTTGGGAAACGGCATATCATTTTTACATGGCAGCGTGAAAGAGGTCATGACGCAATCACCCAGGGTCATTAACTCCCGCTGTCTGGTAGCCGAGGCGTACAAGATATTGAAAGAGCATAAAATCGATCAACTTCCCGTGGTTGACGATTCCAATACTCCCATTGGCATTATAGATGTGCAGGATTTATTGGAGGTAGGATTCTAAACTTTTCCTGTTGGACGCTGATGAACGCAGATAAATACGGATCTTTTTAATGTAGGGGTTTAAAATTTTAAACCCTTACTATGCCGCAGAAATCTGCGTCCTGACTTAATGAAAAACATAAAACTAGTTATCATAGATGTTGATGGTGTTTTAACGGATGGCGCCATTTATATTGATTCCGAGGGTCGCGAAATAAAGGCATTTCATGTACTGGACGGCACAGGCATCGCATACCTTCACCGTGCCGGCATCAAGATCGCCATTATCAGCGGCAGGACATGCAAGGCGGTAATCCATCGGGCAACTGAACTAGGTATTGAGGATGTATACCAGGGGGCTAAAAACAAATTAGATGCCTATAAAGAGATATTGAAGAAGTACTCACTCCGTGACGAAGAAATATGTTACATCGGAGACGACCTCATAGACCTTCCCATACTTTATCGTGTGGGGTTTCCCGTTGCGGTTGCCAATGCCTCACCTGTTGTCAAGCAGCATTCTACCTATGTTACTAAGACGAGAGGAGGGTGCGGAGCAGTACGAGAAGTTGCAGAAAAAATACTTAAATACCAGGACAAATGGCATCTCATCATGGAGCGGTATCAAGAGCACCCTGAAAAGGAAAGGAGTTAAAAACATGAGTAATAGAAATCCAGAAAGTTTTCAGCATACCATTAAAGCTTTTGTCAGAAAAGGTGAAGATTATTATGTGGCCGAGTGTCTGGAGATTGCCGTCGTTACACAGGGGAAAACTCTTGATGAAACAATTACTAATCTCAAAGAAGCGGTAGCGCTACATTTAGAGAACGAAGATTTGTCCGAATTTGGTTTGGCGCCGAATCCAACTTTGCTAGTAACTATGGAATTGGAACCTACAGCGAATGTCGCCTAAATTGAAAAGACTATCGGGAAAAGAAGTTATTTCGATTTTAAATAAATTCGGATTTACCTCTCATTCACAAAAAGGCTCACATGTAAAACTCAGGCGCATTAGCACTGCGGGAGCGAAACAACGTTAACTGTACCAATCCATGACGAATTAGATTTAGGAACCCTGCGTGTAATAATTAGACAGGCATCACGTTACATCCCAGAAGAACAATTAAGACCTTGTTTTTACAGTACATAACTAAATGTTATAAATTTTCAATATTTAAGAATATCATTTTAAGAAAGAGACTCGTCTTTATTTTCATAAAAATATGACCAAACGAAGATACATACTTATCGGTATTCCGGCAGCATGCGTACTCGCCATCATTGTATCACTGGTAATATCCCAACCGCGAAAGCACACAAAGAGTCAAAAGGAAAATCCCACCACAAAGGAAAGTCCTCAAATATCACGGGAGGCGCATGGTATAAGCAATAAAGATTCAATCACCCAAACAGTCCAGAATCTCTCTGTTCCAAATTACGATGAAAAAGGGAAAGAAGTGTTAGTTATGCGGGGCAAGAGTACCTATCTGCTGAGTAATAATATTTACAAAATCATCGAACCGGAAATTGAGGTAATGGACTCTGAAAGTACTGAAAGTGGAACGCAGTCTGTGTTGATTACCTCTGACAGCGGGGAAATGAACAATATCTCGAATGAAGGTTATCTCTCAGATAATGTGGTTGTTCATCTCGATCCTGAAACTCAGCTCAATACTGACTATCTGAGGTATTTACCCGAAAAAAAATATGTGTATACAGACGATCCTGTTACCATCAATGGCAAAGGCGTAAAAATTGTTGGACAGGGCTGTGAGATCGACCTTATCAATAAAAAGATGTGGATCAAAAAAGATGCGGAGATGGAGATGGACGGCGTCAAAAACGACCTCTTTTTCCTGTCAAAGGACAATGCTTCACAAAACGATGCTCAAACTTCTCAGGAAGACGCAATTCATCCAGGGGAAACCAGCACGAAAGAAACCCCTCTCGAAAAGACCTTCATCCGTTCAAGCGGGCAACTTATATTTGATAGAAATACCGATGCGAATATCATGACCTTTAACGACAATGTCGAGGTCAAGAAGGGCAGTTCGACCGTTTTTTCTGATAAGCTGGTTGTTTATCTCGACCTGGAAACGAGACAAACGAAACAGGCCATCGCCAGTGGAAATGTGCTTGCCTCTCAAGGAACAAAAATCGCCAAAGGGAGTTTTCTCACCTGGGACGTTAATACTCAAAGTGCAATTCTAGAGGATGCTCATAAAGCGGAATTTGTCAAGGACGACCTAAACATTGATGCACTGAAAATTATTTTCTATAAAGATGCGAACAAAATAGACGTTCCGAGTTCCGGCAGTTTGATCGCAAAGATTAAAGGAAAACCAGATAAAAAGAAGACCGCTGCTGCTAAAGATAAAGCCGAAAACAATATCAGCGTAAAATGGGAAGGGAAAATGAATTTCCAGGACGAGACACGAGAGGCCAGTTTCGAAAAGGGCATCGAGGTCAAGAGGGAAGATTCTACCCTGCTCTGCGATAATCTGAATGTAACATTTAACGATCATGATTATAATCTGCAGACTTTGAATGCCACCGAAAAAATCCATATCATCGATAAAAGAGGTAACTTGTTCAGCGAGGCTGTGGGAGACCAAGCTACCTGGGATGCAAAAAATAAACTTACCGTCCTACGAGGGCAGCCATTCGCAATACTGAGAGAAGGAAATAAAAGGCAAATTCTTGCGCCGCGTGTGTTGCTTTATGAAGATGGAAATAGTGTACTCTGTGAGGGCAACGGGAGTTTATACGAAAAAGGGGATGAAACCCTTTCCAAAGAAGATGGTGAAGCATCTGATATAAAGGCCACCTGGTCTAAGAAAATGCTCTATAATGATGAGCTGAAAAAAGCCAGTTTTTACGGCGAAGCGCAGGTTACACAAGGCGGACAAAAGTTGAATGGTGACCAGATTGATACTTACCTGGACAATAACAAAAAAATAAATAAAATCATTGCAACCGGTAATGTGTATTTTTGCAGCAAAGGCCTGGATGGCAGTGAAGGATTGGGATCACTCCTCACCTGGGATTTGGTTCAAAATGCAGCCCTGTTAACAGGTAATCCAAAGGCAGAGTTGCGAAAGGAAGGATCAAGGACCTTTTCAGAAAAGGTTTATTTTGATATGGCAGGTAAACGAGTCACATGGGAAGGCAGACCACACTGGCAGCTCATCAGCAAAGAAAAAAATAAATGAACAAAAACACGCGATATTTGCTATCCACTATTTTATTTTTGATGTTCTTTTCGACGACCTCCGTTTTTGCCGAAGACACAAAACGGCCTGAAATCATTGCCCACCATGGCGTATTAGAGGACGTTCCGGAAAATACCTTTGCCGCATTAAGGAGGGCCGTTGAATTAGGTGTCGATGGAATTGAAGTCGACATTCGGCAAACAAAGGACAATCAGCTCATACTGATGTGCGATGAAACGATTGATAGAACAACTGATGGGAAAGGACGTGTTGACCAGTTGTTATATGCTGAAATACAACAATACGATGCCGGTTCATGGCGTGGCGCTGAGTTTAGGAACGAGCAGGTACCGCTTCTTTCTGATGTGCTGAAATTTTGTAAAATGAATAACCTTAAATTGATCTTGAATGTCAAACAAACCTGCCTGGAAAAACAGGTGCTCGCCCTTGTAAAGGCAGAAGAAATGTCCTCACAAGTATATTTATGGGGAACTCTGCGAAATTTCAACCCTGAAGATGCCGAACTCTTTGGAAAGGAACTCGTTTATGTATCTCCGGAAGAAATGATCGAGGAAAAACTAAATCGTATCCACGAAGAAAAGAAATACGTATTCACAACCCTAATCAATAACGATGATAGAAAGATGTTAAAAAAATGGGTGAAGATGGGAGTTGATGTCATCCTGGTAGATTATCCA
>JAUSDH010000186.1 GCA_030650655.1 Candidatus Brocadiaceae bacterium | reverse complement strand
TAAAATTATTGAAGGTTACTACGGGTGGCAAAGGAGGTGGCGGGGCAACCCTGACACCAGAGGCAAAGGAACTGATCTCGAAATATAAGCAATTTAACGATAAAATGGCCTCTCTGATGGAAAAAGAATTTAAACATATTTTCGAAAGTAAGAAATCATAATTGTTCATTATTACGTAAAATTTATTTGAATTTATAACCACCCCTAATTCCCCTCCTTCTCAAGGAGGGGATGAATGGGAGGTATAAAAATTTCGTAAAGAAGAAGTATTTACAGGATAATACTCTATGGCAAACAGGCTTTGCGGAAAAATTGTCAATGTGGTTCAAGGTCAAATCCATGCCCACGTCCAAATCTTATGGAAAGAAATACCCTTGAGCGTCATTATCACAAGGGCTTCCTGCGAAGACATGCATCTTTCAGTTGGTGATACGATTTATGTGCTGGTAAAAGGAACAGATATTATGCTTGCGAAATCCTTTTCGGGGATGCTGAGTGCAAGGAACAGGGCAAGGGGAATTGTGAGACAGATTATTCAGGGGGATGTGTTATCAAAGGTTTTTGTGGAGTCTCAGGGTGATATACTCCATGCCTTTATTACCAATACTTCCCTCAATGAAATGAACATTCGCGAAGGTGATGAAGTTACAGCGATTGTAAAATCAACGGAATTGATATTATCAAAGGAAGCATAGTCATGAAGCAAATGAGTAACATTTCACCCCCTCCCCTAACCCCTCCCACCAGGGGCGGGGAATACTCATTGTTCCCTTGTATTCCTCCCCCTTGATGGGGGAGGTTTCGGTGGGGGTGAACT
Source organism: Candidatus Brocadiaceae bacterium (assembly GCA_030650655.1). GTDB lineage: Bacteria > Planctomycetota > Brocadiia > Brocadiales > Brocadiaceae > Wunengus. Next base: position 1,745 of record JAUSDH010000186.1, on the reverse strand, counting down.
GTTACGCAAATGAAAGTATTGCACTATAAAAACTTCTTCTTTTGGCAAGTATTTTACCACCCCTTCAGGAGCTGTCTAAAAAGTCTTATGAATGGACCATATGAAGGGGCTGGAAATCTTCAGCCCCTACCTTTTGTATGGTTTATGGACTTTTTAGACCGCCCCAAGAGGAAGGTTACCTGGTTGCGACTATGCACAGTAGTGATGTGTTTGATGATATGGTTTTCTGGTATTGTTAGGGCGGATGAAAAGATACTCATTGCCGCAGCCTCTGATTTGAATTTTGCCATGAATGAGATTTGCCGAGCCTTTGAAAAGTCACACCCAGGCATCAAGGTGGAAGTTTCTTATGGTTCATCGGGTAATTTCTATGCGCAGATTAAACAGAGCGCACCTTATGACATATTCTTCTCTGCGGATGCATCTTATCCATCACGCCTTGAGGAAGAAGGTTTTGCCGTGAAAGGCCAGCGACAACTTTATGCCATTGGGAAGATTGTGCTCTGGATTCCCAAAAAATCAGCATTAGATCCACAGAAAGGATTAAATGTAGTTTTGGAGCCTGAGTTAAAAAAACTGGCCATCTCAAACCCAAAACATGCACCTTACGGCCGGGCAGCGGAGGAGTCGCTTCGATATTATGGGCTACTGGACAAGGTTCAAAGCAAGTTGGTCTTTGGTGAAAATATCTCACAGACGGCACAGTTTGTTCAAACAGGTTCCGCCGATGCAGGTATTATTGCAGTGTCTCTGGCTGTGTCACCCAGCATGGCTGAGAGTGGAAGCTATTGGGTTATTCCCACCGAATCGTATAGCAGACTGGAGCAGGTGTATACCGTGTTACAAAGAGGCAAAGGCAAATCCAGCGTAAAGACTTTTTTAGAGTTTGTTCAAGGGAAGAAGGGGGAAAAAATACTTTCCGATTTTGGATTTATTCTACCATAATAACGAATGAATTTTACAGAACCACTTCTCTTATCTTTAAAACTTTCCCTCATTACCATGTCCTTGTTGTTCATTGTAGGTATTCCCTTTGCCTACTGGCTTGTTTTTTCAAGGATGCGATGGAAGTTTCTTGTAGAATCCGTTGTCGCCCTGCCCCTTGTCCTTCCCCCAACGGTTTTGGGTTTTTATCTCCTCATGATTGTCGGAGGCAATAGTTTTATGGGCAGATGGTATGCAGCTGCATTCAACAAGACACTCGCCTTTTCCTTTGAAGGGCTTGTTTTGGGCTCGTTCATTTATAGCCTGCCCTTTGCCGTACAGCCCTTTCAAACAGCCTTTGCAGGGGTTGACAGAAAATTGCTCGAGGCATCCTGGTCATTGGGCCGGTCTCATTTATACACTTTTTTTTCTGTTATCCTGCCTCTGTCCCGCCAGGGTATTATTACGGGTTGTGTGCTTTCCTTTGCCCATACCCTGGGAGAATTCGGGGTCGTGCTCATGATTGGCGGGAACATACCTGGAATTACGAAGGTTGCTTCGGTAGCCATCTATGACGAGGTGCAGTCGCTGAATTATGGAAGCGCAAATATATATTCGGCGATACTATTGTCCTTTTCTTTCATAATACTTGCCGTAGTTTATTTTATCAATAGAAGATTCATACGGACTATCTAACGTGCTGAATATTTCACTACAAAAAACCTGGAAAGAGTACAGGCTGGACGTGGCCTTTGAGATTCCTCGCGGAAAGGTAACGGCAGTATTTGGGCCTTCTGGCGCTGGTAAATCAAGTATCCTGC
>JAUSDH010000180.1 GCA_030650655.1 Candidatus Brocadiaceae bacterium | reverse complement strand
AAAAACTTTGCTTCCAGCGCCTCTTCTGTTTCGGGATACTTTCCGATCAAAGTATTCAGATCATTCAGTGCCTCGTTATAGTATTTCTTTGCATCGGCAGACTTCATTTCTGTAAGACTGCTTAAGTTTCTTCTGATAATCTCTAACTGTTTTGCTGCAGTAGCGTCGTGTTTCAATTCACTGGCATGAACTGCATATCCTGCCCAGATAAAAAAAACAGATGTGATTACGGTTAAACCTAAAAGACTCCTTTTTTTCATAATGACCGGCTCCTCGTATATGCCCAAAATCCTCTTTGTAACGAAATAATATTTAATAGTACTAAGTAATTTCAATAATTGCTATTTTTCTGTTACTTTAGTTCTTCGAATGACGATGGATTAAAAAATTATATTACACTGGAACAAATCAGAGAGGCTAATTTGTTGATAAATATTACCATGAGTTCTCCTTATAATGCAAGAGTCATTTCTTGCATTTGCTGTTTACGTGCTAACAACAAACTTTCTGTTGTCTGTGTTCCAGAAAGATGAATATATTTTCATGAAGAGGAAAATAAATTTGGAAAATTTACATTGCAAATGTACACACTTTCGCTTTAGAATTCTAATCTATAAAATTGTTCTTCCAACAATACTATGAGGAGTACGGAGAAAATGAAAAAAAAGACATTGCTATCAATTCTTTCTTTTATAACGTTTAGTGTGTTTCTTACGAGTGGCATATTTGCAGATCCCCTGAAACTCGATGTAAAGGAGTATGTGCTCAAAAACGGTTTAAAATTACTTATGCTGGAAAAACATGACGTACCTATTGTTTGTCTTCGGATTAACTATAAGGTGGGTTCTGTGGATGAACGACCAGGAATTACAGGAGTCTCCCACCTCTTTGAACACATGATGTTCAAGGGCACAAAGATATTTGGGACAAAGGATTACAATGCAGAAAAACCTTTGCTCGACAGGGAAGACGAATTGGTGGTGAAAATCTCTGCAGAGAAAAATAGTGGAAACGCCGCCGACAAGAAAAAGATTGAATCACTTGAAAAAGAATTGGAGGAAGTAAGAAAAAAACTCAGGGATTTGGTAGTGAAAGATGAAGTCTTTTCGTTATATTTACGGCATGGGGGTTCTGGCCTGAATGCAGCAACCGCAACTGATGGTACCTACTACTTCTGTGACCTTCCGGTAAATAAATTGGAACTGTGGGCGTTTTTAGAATCTGACAGGATGAAGAATCTTGTGCTCAGGGAATTCTATTCTGAACGGGATGTCGTTATGGAGGAAAGACGGCTCAGAACGGAGAACAGCCCATTTGGTTTGTTGGTCGAACAGTTGAATGCGGTAACCTTTATTGCACACCCGTATCGTTGGCCCACCATTGGGTGGCGGTCAGACATACAGAATATTACCAAGGCTGAAATTGCAGAATATTTTAAGAAGTATTATGCCCCTAACAACGCGGTAATCGTGGCTGTGGGGGATTTTAATCCTGCTGACATGATAAAACTCGTTGAACAGTACTTTGGCGAGATTCCAAGCCAGTCAGCGCCTCCCAGGGTGAAGACCGTAGAACCTGAGCAGAAAGGGGAACGGCGTGTAGAGATCGAGTTTGATTCGAATCCATATATTGCAATTTCATATCATATTCCGGAAGTTGGGCACCCAGACCTGTATGCGCTGGATGTGCTGAGTTCGCTCCTTTCAGATGGTCGGACTTCCAGACTGTATAAATCCATGATTGAAGAAAAACGGATTGCTGTCATGGCGCATGCCTATGATCAAATAGGAAAGTATCCTGATACCTTCACTTTTATTGCGGCGCCTCGTGCACCGCATACGGTTGCAGAGGTAGAGTCTGCCATTTATGACGAAATTGAAAAACTGAAAAACACCCCGCCGTCTGATTGGGAATTGCAGAAGATCAAAAATCAGTTGGAAGCGGACTTTATTCGAGACCTGAATTCGGCTGCCGGGCTTGCAAATGAAATAGGGCACTTTGAAGTTCTTTCCGACTGGCGGTACATTAATACCTTCATGGATAAGATAGCGCAGGTAACTGCTGATGACGTAATGCGGGTAACAAAAAAATATTTAACGAAGAGCAATCGCACGGTGGCGATACTGGTAAAAAAAGAAAATAACAATAAGACGAAAGAAACAAAGGAAAATAGTAAGCCGGGAAAATCAACCGTTACTTATTAATTTCTATCATTTGATACTTCCAGATTATATAAAAGATTAGAACCTTTGGAGATTTTAAAGTGAACATGCATAAAATTTTTGTATTTCCTGTTGTATTCATTGCATACGTACTTTCTCTTACCTATTCCTCCAATCTTTACGCACAACCCCAGGGAGGACATGAACGCGTTGTTGCCCCATCAATTGGAAAGCCTGAATCAGAAGGGGCAAAAATCGTTTCGGGTTTCAAATTCAAGCCCCTCAATTTTGTCCCTCCGAAAGCTGATAGGGTCGTCGTCGAGAATGGTATGATTTTGTATCTATTGGAAGACCATGATTTGCCTATATTTAATATCACAGCCCGTATTAGAACCGGCGCAATTTATGAACCTCAAGAAAAGGCAGGGCTGGCTAGTCTGACAGGATATGTGATGAGGAGTGGTGGTACAGTATCCATGCCGGATGATAAGATGAACGAGGAACTCGAATTCATGGCGGCTTCTGTGGAAACATCCATTGATCGCGAATCTGGCAGTGCAAACCTATCTACGCTCAAGAAAGACATTGACAAAAGCCTGAAAATCTTTGCCGATGTGCTTATGAACCCCGCCTTTCCGGAAGACAAGATAAGGATGCGAAAGGACGAAGTCATTGAATCCATTCGGCGTGAGAATGATAATCCAGCGCAAATCGCACAGAGGGAATTCCGCAAGATTATGTATGACAGTAAACACCCTTACAGCAGAAAGGTTGAAGGGACATTGGAATCCATTGAGAAGATTGCCAGGGATGATATGATTGCCTTCCACAAAAAGTATTTCCGTCCCAATAACATCATTCTTGGTATCTCAGGCGATTTCAATAAGGACGAGATTATCAAGAAGCTGAATACGGTATTTGCAGGTTGGAAGAAAGAGGAAATTCAATTTCCCGAAGTACCCAAGGTCGATAGACGCTTTGAGAAGGCTGTGTTTTACGCGTATAAAGATATTAATCAGGCGAATGTAATCATGGGACATCTGGGAATTCACCGGAAGAACCCAGATTATTTCCCGGTCATGATTATGAATTTTATCCTGGGCGGTGGCAGCTTTACGGCGCGCATTCCAGGCAGGATTCGTTCGGATGAAGGACTTGCCTATTCTGCTTACAGCGCTTTTCAAACTTCGAGAGACATTGGTATGTTCTTTGTATCGTGTCAGACCAAGCTAGAATCGACCAACCGCGCCATCTCGATTGCGCTTGAGGAACTTGAAAAAATTCGCAAGACGCCGATTAATAAAGAGGAACTAACACAGGCGAAAGAAACCTTCATGAACCAATTTGTCTTTCGGTTTACGACCAGCGCCAGTATTGTAGGGCAAAAGGCCGATATTGAATACGAAGAACTGCCTTTGAACTATCTCGAAACCTATCTGGATAATGTGCAGGCCGTTACCCACGAAGACGTTCAGCGTGTTGCCAGGAAATATCTGCATCCGGACGAGGTCAAGATTCTTGTAGTTGGCGATAAAGAAAAGTTCGATAAACCCTTAGACAGTTTTGGGAAGGTTAATGTTATAGAGTTGCAATAAGCTGGGATTTCAGCGCAAAGACGCAAAGAACACAGAGAAAATAGAATTATAGTAAACGACTTAAATAAGTTGACATTGAATGCTTGTCATTCCGAGCGAAGCGAGGAATCTTAAGATTCCTCAGTTGATCTGCTCCTTTGAAATGACAAATTTCTTTTGTCGTTTACTATATTTTTATAATTTTATATATTTTTTTTCTATTATTTAATCTCTGAGACCTCAGCGTTCTCTGCGGTGAGGTGAATTGTTATAAGTTAACTAGGATGGAAATCAAGACCGTTACGATGGAAATACCTGAGAGCGCCAATATTATCATTGGTCAAACCCATTTTATTAAAACCGCTGAGGACTTATACGAGGTCATGGTCAATGCCGTACCGGGTATTAAATTCGGCATTGCATTTTGTGAGGCCTCCGGTCCATGTCTTGTCCGGGCTGAAGGGAACGACAGTACTCTCAAAGAAATTGCTATTCGAAATGCAAATAACATCGCTGCTGGCCATACATTTGTTATTCTCATCAAAGAGGCGTTTCCTGTGAACGTGTTAAACTCCATCAAGGCGTGTCCGGAGGTGTGTTCCATTTATTGTGCCACGGCAAACCCCGTGCAGGTCCTTGTGGCGGAAACTGTACAGGGCAGGGGCATAATGGGCATCATTGATGGTTATAGTCCAAAGGGTGTCGAGACAGAGAAAGACATCCTAAACCGCAGGCAGCTCCTCCGCAAAATTGGGTATAAATTATAATACAACCCTATTAAAAATCTTTATCTGCAATTTATCTTTACAAATGAATCAAGTATTTATACGTAACAACGGAAGCCACAACCAAAGAAATAGCACACAGATTACGCAGATTAAACAGATCAAAAATCTTTGCTACCTTTCCCTCCCTTGATGTGAGTGATTAAGGGAAGGTGATATATTTTCATGCCCTTTTGTGAGCCTTGGGGTCATGAATGTTTATTCTGTAAAAACCTCTTTTCCCCATGCCCCGTTTTTACGAGGACGAGTTTCATGAGGATATGTTTTAGCAAGTTTTTCTACAACCCCCTTACCCCATTTATTAAGGGGGATTTGGTTGCGGCTACACCAGGGTATGTATAGTTTGGAACAACTACCCTTGCAGTACGTGGCATGTTCAACATTTATCCCTATTTGTCCTAACCCGAACGAGTCGGAAGTGTAAAATGAAAATTGACAAATGCAAATTGCAAAATTAATTTTGCATTTTTCAATTTATATTTTGCATTTTTCACTGATTTTTTACTAAAACTTGTCCTTGTATGTTTTGAGCAGGGAATGTCAAAATTATTTCTGGAAGATACTAACCTTAAATTTCCCGGCAAAAATGATTAATAAAACTTATAAAGAACAATTACAAACCTGGGACAAGCAGTACCTCTGGCATCCTTTTACTCAGATGCAGGATTATGTGAAAGAAACGCCCCTGATTATTGAAGAAGGAAGCGGTGTTTTCCTTAAGGACGTCAATGGCAAAGAATACATTGATGGGATTTCATCAATGTGGTGCAATCTGCATGGCCACCGCAAGAAGGAGATCGACGATGCAATAAAAAGACAACTCGATAAGATTGCACATACCACACTCCTGGGTCCATCCAATATACCAGCCATCGAATTAGCGAAATCACTTGTCGAGATTGCACCGAAAGGATTGAAGAAGATCTTTTATTCAGATAACGGTTCTACGGCGAATGAAGTTGCCCTGAAAATGGCACTTCAATACTGGCAGCACAAGGGGTTTAAGGACAAGACGCAGTTTGTAGCCTTACAGTACGGTTACCACGGTGATACCATTGGGACGATGAGTGTCGGCGGAATAGAAACATTTCACGGCGCTTTTCGTCCGCTGTATTTTAAAACACACCTTGCCCCTTCGCCGTATTGCTATCGCTGTCCACTGGGAAAACAGCCCCAAAATTGCTCTCTGGCGTGTCTTGATAAATTGGAAGATATTCTAAAGGAAAATCCTGGACGTATTGCCGCTATGATTATGGAACCCCTGGTACAAGGGGCAGGAGGGATGATAATCCAT
>JAUSDH010000174.1 GCA_030650655.1 Candidatus Brocadiaceae bacterium | reverse complement strand
TAAAACTCGTCCTCGTGTAAACGGGGATATGTGAATTTAAGTTAAACACGGACAACCGAAGTTTGTCAGTGTCTCCCCAAAACCCGCATAAATAAAATGAAAATTCCTATACAATTAAATTGTTTTACCAATTGTTGATTCACTCTAGGCTTACTATTCAATTTCTTGTTTTATTCGTTGCCGCTTAATAAAGGTTTATACTATAATATTTCCATAAAATATATCAAAGAGTTTTTATAAACTATCGTTACCGTTATAATCGTTCTCTGCAGACTCTGTGTGCTGTGGCAATTTTAAAATTTAATCATGAAACACGTGAAAAATATTTTTATAAACCAGTCACTGAAAAAATTTTTATTTTTCGTGAAGCCCTATCGCTGGCTGATCGTAGTGGCTACCATTTTTGGGTTGTTGAAATACAACATTCCATTAATCTTCCCATTAGTCCTGAAAAATGTAATCGATCACCTGTTGTCGCCGTCTTCCTATGATACTACGAAATTCCACTACACCATGATGTCCATGGTTGCACTCTATATGTTCTGGGCGGTAGCTACCTACCTGAGAGCCTATTTTGCCGACCGGACTGGCCAAAGAATCATTTTCGACCTGCGACATGAATTGTATGTGCACCTCCAGCGGATGTCGCTGAGTTTCTATGAAAAACGACAGGTCGGGTCAGTTGCATCGCGGCTGCTGGGAGATATTGCATCTGCCCAGAACTTTGTGGGCGCCGCCTTCACTAATACTCTCATGGATGCAAGTTCCATCTTTTTAATTTCTTTCTTCCTTTTCAGTATGAACTGGCGATTGGCGCTGGTTTCCATCTCGATCCTTCCCTTCTATGTTGTCCTGAACAAGTTTTTCAAGTCCCGAATTAAGAAAACCAGCCAGCTAGCCCAGCGAAAGATGGAAGAAATCTCCGGAAATGTTCACGAAAAGCTTGGGGGCATTTCCATCATTCAATCGTACACACGGGAGAAGGCGGAAGAGAGACTTTTCTTCCAGGACAACCGCGAGTATTTATCCTATCAACTGAAAAACGTAAAATATAATGCATCTGCCCAATCTATGGTAGGATTTTTAACCTCTATCGCCCCCGTTCTCGTGGTATGGTATGGAGCTATGCAGGTCATTCATGGTCATCTGACGGTTGGCGAGCTGACGGCATTTTATGCCTACCTTGGTATGTTTTACACCCCGCTCAACAGGCTCACCGAACTCAACATCCTTTTAGCAAATTCTCAATCCGCGATAGAGAGGATTTTTGAGGTATTCAACACCTCTCCCGAGGTTATGGATCGTCCAGACGCAAAGGAATTCGACACAATCAAGGGTGAAATTAAATTCCAGAATGTCCATTTTGCTTACGAACCATCAAAGACTGTCCTGAAAGACATTGATTTATCAATACCAGCAGGCTGCACGGTAGCGCTGGTCGGGCCGAGCGGCGCAGGCAAATCCACTTTTGTAAAACTTATCCCAAGATTTTATGACGCCTCAGCAGGAAGCATTACCATAGACGGCTGGGACATTCGGGATTTTAAGCTCAATTGCTTGAGAAGACACATTGCCACCGTACCACAGGAACCGATCCTCTTTTCGGGAACGATTTATGAGAACATCATGTTCGGTAATTCTTCAGCTAATAAAAAAGACGTCCAGGCAGCGGCCGTCTCTGCAAACGCTCATGACTTTATTTGCAAACTGCCAAACGGATATCAGACGGAAATTGGGGAAGGCGGCATGAAACTTTCAGGAGGGCAGAGGCAGCGCATTGCGCTGGCGCGGGCCTTTTTGAAAAATGCGCCTATCCTCATCCTGGATGAAGCAACTTCTTCTCTGGATTCTAAAGCCGAAAACCTGATCCAGCAGGCATTGAAAAGATTGATGCAAGGCCGGACGACCATAATCATCGCCCACCGGCTCTCCACGATTCAATCGGCAGATAAAATTGTTGTCATTGACAATGGAGAAATTGTGGAGACCGGCAATCATCAGGAACTGTTGCAAAAGCCGTATGGGCTCTACCAGCGGCTCTATGAGGAACAATTTAATAAGTGGTTTACCGTTGAATCCGGTAAAAGTCTATCTTGATTGTATAGGAATTTTCATTGAACTTAACGCCTTCGGCGGACTTTTACTCTACACACTCCATGGTATAGTTATTACACCCCGGACATCCGACCTTTGGCATATACCCTTCATAATATTCCTTGTTGAATTTGGCCATCCCTATCCCCGCATCTATGATTGCTTCATTGACCAAAAGCTCAGTTCCACATACTGAACAACGGTAATTGTACTCCTTCGGAGGAGTACCGAATGGCTCTTCCATTACCTTCCTCTCCAAAGGCCTCTTTCTCCTTTTGCTCATACTTACCTCTTCTTATCTCTTCAAGCTCATCATAAATCACCCCATACCGGGGATGCCATATCGTGCAAATATCCATCTCCTGTCCACAATGCGAACAGATAAATGGGTCATTCCCAGTACTCTCCATATATCTCTCCCGATACCTCTTCTGCGCTAGTATCTTTATCGCCCCCTTCACTACTTTCTTGACCTTGGACAAGGCTTCTTGAATTATCCCCTTTACCTGTTCAAACGTCTTTGTCGCTTGTACCCCATAAGAGACCTTATCCTTTTAAACCCTTTCGCCTGTCTGCGTGCATCGCACAGGCAGGGAAGTATATGCTGAATCATCCTCCCTATAAACGGATACACATCCACTTGCTCTTCTTCTACACTCTCCGTCTTATGCGACCGATAATGATATCTTACTGTCTTCCCATCATATCCATTTATCCTCCTTATCGATATCGGTGGACTCACCACGTATCTCGCCAAATATCTCGCCAAACTCTCATATCGACCCGGCACTTCCCCCTTTTGTACATTTGCTACAAACCCTTTCGGATAGCTCCTATAACATCTATCCACTAACTGCTCTATCTCTTCCGTATCTATTCTCTCCCTTATCATCTCCAGTAAATACCACTGCCACTTCTTATGCAACATCGGATACGGTAAATACTCCATATGCTCCCACTCCCTACTATTCTTATCCATACCCCCGCTCGTCGCTATAATATGAAGATGGGGATTGTACTGCCCGCTTCTTCCATGGGTCTGTAATACTACTATGTATCCTCCCTGTATCTCCTTCCTACTGACTCTACTAAAAAAATCATCCAAACACTTTACCCCACTCGACATCAGCTTTCCCAATAACTCTTCTGTATGATTATAAAAGGTCTTCCTTAATTTCTCCGGTATTGTCAATACGATATGCCGATAGATCACCCCTTCATGCAACATCTTGCTTACCTGACTTACCCACTCATCCACATACTCCTTCCCACATCTTAAGCACATTGAACTCTTACAACTCATCGATACTACTCGACTCCCCTGCCCGCAACTCATACACAAATACCCTATATACCCCATCTCCTCAGGGTTGCCACAACTCAACATCCTCTCTACTTGTTCTTTGTAGTACCCTTCGCTATACCTCGGATACCTATTCTTAAATCCCTCCCAGTGATCGGCAAATATCTGCTTGAATACATTCCATCCCTTCACCTCTTCCGCCTTCATAGGTATATCATTATAGACACTGTCATATCATATTACTAACCTTAATCTTATACCACTACCTCCCCGAAACCCGCATGAATAAAATGAAAATTCCTATACAATCGAGTTAAAAAAGATGCAAAAATAAACCAATAACTGATGGTTTGAGAAAATGGAGAGGTAAAAAGAAGCGAGAGCTTCTGGTACAGGTACGTTCCCAAGCTGGAGCTTGGGAACGAGAGTTAAGCTAAAAATGATAAACAAACCTATATAAAATATTTGACTTTAATTTTTCAATGAAGTAAAGTGATGATTAACTTCAAGATTTTTCAGAATTTACTATTCATTCTAGCCGCCTTTACCATGAAATATGTAAGTTTCAAAAATTTTTATCGTTCATTCCTTCGCAACTTCTGCCTTGCATGGCTATTCACCAATTTATTTTTCATGGTATCTTACTCTTCTGTATTTGCCCAGCTTGCCGATTCCTCCTGGCCCATGTTCATGCACGACATCAAACATACCGGACAGAGTACGCTGAACGGCCCTCAAAAAAACACACTTTATTGGCAATACAAAACGGGAAGCGAAATTGTTGCCCCCCCTGTTTTGAGTACTGATGGCACCATTTACGTAGGCGACACGAGTGGGAAATTTCATGCCATTAACCAGGATGGCACAAAAAAATGGACGTACGCCACAGGTGATGAAATATCTGCTGCCACTGCCATTGACGCCAGTGGAGTAATTTATATTGGCTCCGATGACAAGTACCTCTATGCTATCAATAATGATGGTTCACTGAAGTGGCAATATAAAACACTGGGCAGTATCAGTTCATCTCCTGTTATAAACCCCAAGGATGGCGCCATATATTTTGGTTCTGAGGATAAAAAGTTATATGCGCTGGATACCTCTGGTAAACTGAAATGGAAAGCTGCATTGGACGAACAAATTTGGTCTTCTCCGGCGCTTGATACCGGATATAATGTCATTTATGTGGGCACACTGGCGGGAACACTTTATGCACTCAACACGGACGATGGGACTGAAAAATGGACGTATGAAACTGAGGATATTATCATCGGTTCGCCCTCAATTGACACGACAAATGGTTTTGTCATTTTTGGGTCAGGAAATGGAAAAGTGTATGCCTTAAACAGAAAGGATGGTTCGCGTAAATGGATTTACACAGCCAGCGAAGGAATTTCGTCCACCGCCTCAATTGACACTGCAACAGACGCAAATGCAGTTTATGTAGGAGCTGAAGACGGTAATCTCTATTCATTAAGCAGAACCACAGGGTCACTGAATTGGAAATATACAACGGGCAATGCCATCACTTCATCTCCTGCAATTGGGAAAAACGGCAGCATTTATTTTGGGTCTGCAGATAATAACATTTACTCCGTCAGCAAAAATGGCGCTTTGCAATGGACATATACAACAAAGGACGAAGTCAATTCCTCGCCAGCCATCGGTAGTAATGAACTACTCTATATTGGCTCTTCCGATGGATACCTTTATGCCATCGGCGCAGAATCCACAACAACATTAACCGCTGGTTTTTCCGCTACTCCCACCTCTGGCGAAGCACCCCTAACCGTCAAATTTACAGACGAATCTGTGGGAAATGTTTCTTCCTGGCAGTGGGACTTTGGAGACGGCAACACCAGCACAGAACAAAATCCATCGCACACATACAACAGCAGCGGAAGTTTTACGATAATCCTGACGGTAACGGACGCCAGCGGGTCTACCGATACAGAAACCAAGGATAATTACATTTCAATCACCCGTAAAGCATCAACGATAGAATTAACCCTATCCGATTCAGAAATAATCTTTGGTGAATCTTTATCGATAACCGGACAAATTTCTCCTGCCCATCAGGCGCAGGCAACCCTGACATTCACCAATGATGAAGGAGAAACAGAGACGGAAACGGTCACTTCTAATTCCAGCGGTATCTTTGTCCTGACAGATTATTTTCCAACTGATGGCGGCTCATGGAGCGTCGTAGTTAGTTGGGAGGGGGGCAGCGATCACAGTGATGCAGAAAGCAGTCCGCTAACATTTATGGTAAATCCGGCAGAAATCACACTCACAGCAGAACCTTTTTCATCTACAATCCAAATCAACCAAACAGTGAATGTTTCAGGGATTGTGACGTTAACACCCGATAATGAAACAACGCGAAATGAATTCTTGGAAGAAAACTTAAAACTGATCAGTATCGATCCTGATGGAGAATATGAGGATGTAATCGAAACACAACCTTTTTTGTCAAGCGATCAAATTCAATACAAATTTGAAGCTGTTAAATTACCCGATGTAGGCGCCTGGAAATTATTGGTTGGTTTTGAGGAAGATAATAGTTTTACCGGCACGAATTCCGCAACTATTGAGATTGAAGTCCATGAAGTTGCAAAAGAAGTAGCGGGGTATGCCATTCTTGTAGAAGGCCGTGTCAAAGAAAAATCAGCCGACGACAAGGCGAAAGCCCGTGTTAAAGACAGTTCAGACCTGGATTCTCACAATTTAACGACAAATGATATCTACGAAAAACTCCTCAAGAGAGGCTTTACAGAGGATAATATCTACTATTTCAATTTTGATGATTCTCAAGACGGTGTATATGGAAAACCTGCCAAAGATGAGATAATAAATACGATAACTGAAATGGCAAGTTTCATGAATGAATCCCCTGCGCCGTTGTATTTAATCTTTGCGGGATTTGGCGACAAGGAAAAATTCTTTATGTATCCTGACACCTTAAAGTCCAGCGACCTGGCAGATGCACTCAACAGTTTAGAGTCTCAATTAAATGCAACGGCATCGGAAGAACCCCTGGTAATAGTCCTGGGCGCTAATCGCTCAGGAAGTTTTATCAATGCCCTGTCTAAATCCGGCTCGAAGCGCGTCATTATCACCAGCGCCGATACGGAAGAAGTTGCTTATAAAGGTCCTTTACCACCCGACGAGACCATCCGGCATGCAGACTATTTCGTATGGGAATTCTTTAAATATGCTGCCGGAGGATTAAGTTTGAAGAAGTGTTACGAAAAAGCTGCAGACAAAATCGCTGAATTTACAGAAAACGAGGATGGAAATGGCCTAAAAGGTGCCAGCGCCGGTAATGGGCAATATTTCGACGATTCAGCACAACACCCGCTGCTTGATGATAACGGAGACGGTGTTGGAACATACGGAATCCTTTCTTCACTCAGCGGTAAAGATGGTGAAATCTCCTCAGACCTTGTGCTGGGCATCGGTACAACCACCACGCCACTTGAATTGACAGAGGTCACCGATGTAATTACGCTGGAAGCAGAAAACGGTAGTCCTGCCTTGTTTGCAAAAGTAAATGATACCACAAAAGTTGATGAGGCCTGGACAGAAATTGTGTCACCCAACTTCAGTCTGAAAAACGACAAGGATGCCACAGAACAACAAGTCATCAACCTCCCCAGATTCAAATACAATGAATTTGATTCAACAGAGGAAAAGTATATATGGAACGATTTCAGCAGTAACAAGAATTTTAACGATTTCGGAAAAACAGGAGAGTATGAAATATTTTATTTTGCACGTGATAATTTTGGGAGAATTACCCCCTTCATGGAATCTGTCGTATATAAAAATGCGGCGGACAACCAGCCGCCAGAATCTTTTAATCCCATTTCTCCGGGGAATGGGACGGAGACCGCTGTCGCCCTGACCTTTGATTGGGAAGACAGTACCGACCCCGATAGTAAGACGGCATTGCCTGATGACGGTACAAACGCAAAAACGGCGTCAAAAACCGAGGGGGTAACCTATACCCTTATGGTATCAGAGAGCAGTGATTTTGGCACAATCAAATATCAGCAGAAAGGATTGGCTGATAGTACTGCCATCGTGGACAAAACGGCAGGACTCATTGATGGAACAACTTACTATTGGAAGGTGTTGGCAAGCGATGCCAAAGGCGGAACAACCCTTACAGGGACTTCTACCAGTTTTAAACCCAAGTTGTCAAATGGGTATCCGGGTTTTATTAAGGGATTTATTTTTGACAAAGACACAAATGCAAAAATCAGTAATGCAACGATTTCTGTGCAAGGAACAAAAGGCTCTTACACCACAACAAAGAGCGGCGCATATTTCCTGCAGTTATCGTCAGGAACATACCCCCTTTCTGTTGAGGCTTCGGGATATGAGACGGGAACTCAAACCGTAACGGTAAATGCACTCAATACAACGGCGCAGAACATCGGACTGACAGTAGCAACTCAAAAATCTAGTATTTTCGGTACGATTAAAGATAAGAAGAGTAAACCATTGGAAGGCGTAACAATAACTGTCAAGAAAAGGTCTTTTATAGAAACGGCAACAACCGACAGCTCTGGCAGCTACTCGTTCAACGATCTGGAATCGGGAAAATACCTACTGACCGCCAAAAAAAGCGGTTATAGTAGTTATAAAAAAAATATAAAACTCTCGGCAGGGCAAGACAAAAAATTAAACATCAAGCTAAAAAAGAAAAAATAATGTTTACACCATGATACCACTCCTCAATGCGAAGGCGGTCTCTTTTAGGCGTTCTATAGCCATAGTCCTTATCGGTCTCGTATGCGGTGGAATAATGATTATTCTTCTGAGTACAGGGTTACTCAGGGGAATAGAACTTAAGAGTCTGGATTTTCAATTTTTGTGTCGTGGTACAATTCCCACCAGTAATAATATTATAATCATCGGGACAGATGAAGAAGCGCTGGATAAAATTAAAGATCCATTTATCTTTTGGAGTCCTTATTTTGCCAATATTATTAAGGCAGTGGCTGGAGGAGGCGCAAAAGCCATGGGACTTGACTTTCTTCAGACCATTGCTTTAAAAAAAAATATCGATGGAGAAGACCTTGATGGTATTATGGCAGATGCCTTCATGGAGGCTCAGAATGTAATCATGATTAATTTACTACGGTGGGATAACTCGATTGGCGGTCTCAAGGCTATAAATCCTCTGCCTCGCTACCTCTATGCAGCAGACCCGGACAACATTGGGTTTTCAAATCTGACCATTGACAATGACGGCTGTGTTCGGAGGCAGACATTGCTCCTGAACGATACGGAAAGCAATATCTATGCATATATTGGATTAAAAGTTATTGCAAAATATTTTAATAGTCACATTGAAAAAAAAGGAGACCATATTTGGGTGGGTGACTGCGCAATCCCAGTCAATTCTTATAACGAAATGCTTATTAATTTTGCAGGCCCCAGCGGCACATTCCCTATCATATCGTTCTATAAGGTTTGGCAATTGGCACACCAGGGAAAGACTGACTTTTTCAAAAGATATTTCAAAGACAAAATTGTCTTAATAGGCCCCGGGAACATTTACAGCCAGGATTTCAAGCCTACGCCCTTTTATCGTTCGCAATATTATTCTGGTACGCGCCAAACACTCGGTGTAGAAATTATCGCAAATGTAATCAACACTATACTGGAGAGACGTTTTATAATCTCACTAAAATTCTGGCAGACCATTTTAGTAATTTTGTTCCTGGGCGTTTTGACCAGTTTTACCACTTTTAAGCTGTCACCTATCGCTGGTGGAATCGTTGCATTTGCTATCGCGGTGGGTTATGCTAATTTTTGTATTTTCCTTTTTAGTAGCTATAATATATATTTGGATATGATTTGTCCATTGGATGCTATACCACTTGCTTACACAGCAGTATTTACCTACCGATACACCATCGAAGATAAAGAAAAAAGAAGGATCAAAAGGATATTTAAGCATTACGTAAGCGAAGAGGTGGTCGAAGAATTATTAAAATATCCAGGCGAAATACCTTTGGGTGGAAATCGTGTCGAGGTAACTGTGCTTTTTGCCGATATTCGTGGATTCACCACACTTTCTGAAAAAAGGGACCCGCGTCAGGTTGTATCAATTTTAAACTCGTACTTTGCCGTGATGGCAAATATCATATTAAAAAACAAAGGCACGCTCGATAAATATATTGGGGACGGAATTCTTGCTTTTTTCGGCGCTCCCATAGCGCGAGAGGAACATGCGCAGATGGCGGTAAATTCTGCGATAGAGATGATACCCATGCTCGATGTGCTCAATAAAGAGCTCATGCTTGACGTACCCCTGCGTATTGGCATTGGAATCCATTCGGGAGAAGCTATTGTAGGAAACATCGGTTCTGAACGCAAGATGGAATATACGATAATCGGAAATACGGTAAACACGGCGTCCCGTGTAGAAGGTCTCACAAAGGAACTGCAGGCAAACATCCTGATCACAGAAGAAACTTTTTCCCGATTAAAAATTTTGGATAATATTACGCCGGAAAAAGAATTTACCCTGCGCGGTATGACGAAACTCATTAAGCTTTATCGGGTCGAAACTTGATGGTATAGGAATTTTCATTTTATTTATGTGGATTTCGGGTAGGGTGGGTCTGGGAGCGAACCCACCATTTATTATACATTGAAGGTGGATTCGGCGTAAAAATCAACGCCTTAATCCACCCTACTCATAACATTACTTTGTTAAAAATTAAGCGGCGA
>JAUSDH010000173.1 GCA_030650655.1 Candidatus Brocadiaceae bacterium | reverse complement strand
CGGATGACACGCCAATCGGTTTAAACAGCTCGGATATCGAAGGTTTTCATCGTGCTCTTGACGGTAAGACCTACATTTCTGACATTGTCTCCTCCGTTTTTTATGATGTTGACGAGTTTGGGAACAGATCCGGGCAATTGCCGGCCATGTATGTCTTTGCGCCTATAAAGAATGAAGAAGGTCATGTGGCAGGGGTGATGTTGTTTCAGGCTGACCTGTCCGTTCTGAATAATGAGATGCAGGAGATACCCGGAGATAGTTATGACGCCTATATAATCAACCAGCATGGCTTGATGATGACCGAATCTAAATTCGCCGACCAGTTGAAGAAAATTGGGTTAATCACGAAGAGAACAACGATGGAATTGGCAATTGTGGAGCCGCGAACCAAAAAATTTACAAGGAGTGCAGAGTCGTGTTTGAAGGGTATCGATGGATTCGATATGAAAGGTTACACTAACTACAGAGGTCAAAAGGTATTGGGGGTATGGTATTGGATTCCGGAAATTAAGTGGGGCGTCATTACGGAAATGAGTACCGATGAAGTGTCTCTGGCAATGAATAATTTAAAGAATCCCTTTACAAAGATATTCTCTTATTTAACTATTACCGGGGTGATCCTGGCGGTAGCCGGGATTGCATTTGCCTTTTTAATTGGGCAAAAAATTGCCAGGCCTATTATGGGATTAACGATGGCAACACGTAAGATGTCTGCGGGGGATTTGTCCCAGCGGGTAACGATAAAGACACAGGATGAAGTACGGGAGCTGGGAGATGCATTTAACGCAATGGCCAAGTCGGTGCAGGAAAAAACCTCAAAGCTGCAGGAAACAACAAATTTTTTAAACAGCATACTGGTTAGTTCTACCGAACATGCAATCATTGCCAGTGATCTTGGTGGAAACATCCTGGCATTCAACGAAGGCGCAAAACGAATGTATGGATATGAACCAGAGGAATTAATTCTCGAATTAAATATCCGAATCTTGCATGCAAAAATGGATGTTAAATCAGGTAAGGTTCAAAAGATTCTGGAGACAACATTGCAAACGGGCATATATAAAAACGAGATGCAATTGGTTCGTAAAAATGGAGAAATATTTACGGGCTACAGCACATTTACAACCCGGCGTGCAACTAACGGGAAACCAATCGGTTTTGTAACAATTACCAGGGATATAACAAAACAAAAGCTCTTAGAACTGGAGCTTCATGATTATACAGTGCGTCTGGAAAAAATTGTTGAAGAGCGTACACGGAAGCTAAGGATATCGGAGGAGAAATATAGACGTCTTTTTGAGACCATCAAAGACGTTGTGTTTTTCTGCGACTCTGAAGGTTATTTCATAGATATTAATCAGGCAGGTGTTGACCTGTTTGGTTACGAATCGAAAAACGAAATCCTAAAACTAAACCTCGCACAACATTTATTCTTTAATTTAGATGAAGGTAAGCTGATTAAGGAGATGGTTTACAGAAACGGTTTTATCAAGGATTACGAGGTGGAATTAAAAAAGAAAGACGGTATCAAGGTTCCCTCTCTGATGACGAGCAATCTCAGGCGAGATGAACGAAACAATATTGTCGGATACGAGGGAATTATCATCGACCTGACCGAAAGGAAGAGGATAGAGCAAGAGAAGGATATCGTGAATAACATCAACAAAATACTCGCTTCAAAACTGGACATTAGAGAAGTGTTTAAATCTCTCACTGCGGAACTTAACCAGGTAATCGATTTTGATAGAATGAGTGTTACCTTACTTGACGACAAGAGAGAAGAATTTCTCATTTTTGCCGTTTCAAAGGATTACGACAGCTCCGGATTGGAGGAGGGTATGCATTACTCTAAATATGGAACGCTGGCAGGAAAGGTTGTGGACAATGGTGAAGTTTATATGGTTAATGATACATCACGGGGGGCATTTTCGACTGATTCTATTTTGTACAAAGAGGGAATTAAGTCGCGCATGGCATTCCCGTTGATATACAAGGGTGAAACTATTGGGAGCGTTAATTTCGGAAGCAGGAAGGTTAATAATTTTTCTGAAAACCAGTTATTTGATTTCGTCAGCAAGATTGCCCCGCAGTTGGCCATTGCAATTGACAATACACGCCTTTTTGATAAAATTAAGGACTCTGAGGAGAAATACAGGAATCTGGTCGAAGACATTGAAGACGTGATATTCAGGATGGATAAAACGGGGAGATATTTGTTCCTTAACAACGCACTGCAGAAGGTAACGGGATATTTTCCCCAGGAATTTTACGAGACCCCTTCCATCGCTACCGAGATGATTCACAAGGATGATGAGAAGTTGGTTAAGGAAACTATGCAGAAAATACTCAATGATGAGTTAAAGGTTTCAAAAGATTTGGAATACCGGGTTTATTGTAAGAATGGCAAAGAACTCTGGCTTTCTCAAAATACCTATCCAATTAAAAACAAAAATGGAAGTATTGTTGGTATTGAAGGAATTATCAGGGATATCACGGACAAGAAAAAGATAGAAGAGCAAATACGTCGTTCTGAACGTTTGGCCTCCATTGGAGAATTGGCTGCTTCTATTGCCCATGAGATCAGGAACCCTCTGGGGGCTATATCGAATTCGGTGTGCATGTTGAAGCAAGACTTGTCTTTGAATGGTGATGATCAGAAGTTGTTTGAGATGGTGGTTGAGGAAACCGATCGGCTCAATAACATTATTACTAACTTCCTGACTTTTGCGCACCCTGCAGAATATCATTTCTCCAAGACCGATATTCTTGCTATTATTAATGAAACATTGCTTCTCTTAGAGCAGGATGAACGGTTTAATGAAAAAATCAAAATAATAAAGGTCTATGAAAATAATATCCCAAAAGTTTATTTAGATCAGAATTGGATCAGGAAGGTCTTTTGGAATTTGTTGGTAAATTCTATTGATGCCATGCCGCGTGGCGGAAAAATTCACATTCATGTAAGAAGACCGAAGGTGCCTAACAATGAAGAGATAGAAATCGTAGTCGCAGATACGGGGAAAGGAATTCCACCGGAAATTATGAAAAAGATTTTTGAGCCCTTTTTCACCACGAAAAAAACAAAGGGCACGGGGTTGGGTCTATCTATTGTACATCGTATTGTAGATAATCATGGCGGTGTTATCGATGTAAAGAGCGAACGGAATAAAGGGACGGCATTTACAATCCGATTACCGATAAAAAACAAACAAGTTAAAACCGTGTTAGTGTGAGGTTCTCCAAGAAGTATGTTTAATATTCTGGTTGTTGAAGATCAAAAAAATATGCGGGAATCCCTGGTCATTGCCTTTAAGAGGGCTGGCTATCATGTAGAAAGCGTAGAGAACGGGGAAATGGCCGTGAAACTCCAAAAAGATCATGTCTTCGATTTGGTAGTCGTGGACCTTAAGATGGAAGCAATGGATGGTCTGGAAGTACTCTCGCGGATTAAACATATTAATCCTTCATCTGAAGTTATTGTTATGACCGCATTTGGTACAATCGACAGCGCCATTCAGGCAATGAGAAAAGGTGCGTACGACTATGTTACCAAACCTTTTCAGTTACCCGATATTCTCTCAGTAATTGAACGGGCATTAGAGAAGAAACGATTGTCTGGTAAGGCCAATGACCTCCAAAAAGAGATTAAAGAAAAGTACAAGTTTGAAGGTGTTATTGGCAATTCTCCTGTGATGATGCGGGTCTTGAACATTCTCATGGAATTGACAAACAGTGAAAGTATAGTTCTGATTACGGGAGAGAGCGGGACAGGAAAGGAATTGGTTGCACGTGCCATCCATGATAATAGCCGCAGGAGTGATAAGCCGTTTGTTGTGGTGAATTGTGGTGCGTTACCCGAAAATTTACAGGAGAGCGAATTGTTTGGACACGTTATGGGTTCGTTTACGGGAGCGGTGAAAGATAAAAAAGGTATCTTTTTAGAAGCGCAGGGAGGTACCTTGTTTTTGGATGAGATCGGCGAGGTTTCGCTTTCGAGCCAGGTTAAACTGCTTCGGTTTATGCAGAACGGCGAGATACGAAAGGTCGGAGATAATAAACCGATTAATCTCGATGTTCGGATCATCGTGGCAACAAATAAAGACCTTGATGTGGCCACGAAAAACGGGACATTTAGAAAAGACTTATTTTATCGGCTTAATGTCATCAGGATTCACTTACCCCCTCTGAGGGAAAGAAGGGAAGATATTCCTGTTTTAACCAACCATTTTGTAAATGTATACTCGAACAAACTTGGAAAGAAACCACCGGAAATATCCGGGGATGCATTGTCGTTACTCCAGAACTACCCATGGCCGGGAAATGTCAGGGAATTGGAAAATGTAATCGAGAGGGCAGTTACTCTGGTAAGAGGCGAGAAGATTACTGTTGACGACTTGGCGTTACAAAGTCCACTGTCAACAGACACCATGGATATTATGTCAGAAACAGGGGGAATTCGGGCTGCCCTGGCACAGCAGGAGAGAAAGACGATTATAGAATCTTTGCGGAGGTGTGCAGGGAACCGGAAGCAGGCCGCCAGTAATCTGGGAATCTCTACCACAACCTTATGGCGAAAGATGAAGGAATATCAAATCGTACCCAAAACGAGTTATAACACAGAAAATACATAAAGATTTCGTGCCATGAAGATCGTTGATAAATATTTTAGAAGGATAAATCGATTAAGAATATCAGTAACCGAACTCTGCAATCTCCGGTGTATTTATTGCAGACCGGAGAATGGGCTGGCGCTCTCGGAACATAAGGATATTCTCACGTACGAGGAGATTGCAACTGTTGTGCAGCATGCCGTTATGCTGGGGATTAAAAGCTTTCGCCTGACAGGAGGAGAACCCCTTGTTCGAAGGGGCATCGAAAACCTGTTGTGTATGCTAGGAAAAATCCAGGGTGTTGAAGACCTGGCAATAACGACGAACGGCATTTATCTGAAAAATTATGCAAAGCTGCTGAAAGAAAATGGGTTGGTCAGATTAAACATAAGCCTCGATAGCCTGGAAGAGACAAAGTTTGAAAGGGTCACAAGAGGAGGGAAACTAAAAGATGTCCTGGATGGGATCGAAGAAGTCCTTACATTGGGATTTAAAAATACGAAGATTAATGTAGTTGCCATGAAGGGGATAAACGATGATGAATTTGAAGAGTTTGCAAGACTTACCCTGGAACGAGACCTCGAAGTGCGTTTTATTGAGTATATGGCGATGAACAAGGAAAGCCTCGCCTCTGAGGATAAGTTTATTCCGATGTCCGATATTATCGATATCATTGAAAGAAATAATGATCTCATAGCGCTCCCTCCTCCCATGCTTGGTAGTGGTGCAGCAAAAGTATACAAGATTAAGGGAGCTATGGGGACGTTGGGATTTGTGTCTGCTGTAAGCCAACCCTTTTGCGGCTCCTGTAATCGTCTTCGTTTAACCTCCGATGGGAAGTTGCGTTCCTGCTTATTGTCAGGAGGAGAGGTGGATTTGAAGGCCATTCTGAGAAATAACCCTACCGAAGAAATACTTACCGATGCATTTATCCGAGCGGCAAATCTGAAACCTTCTGTACACGCTGGGAAAGGGCATGTTGTGATGCATCAGGTTGGGGGATAAATAGAGCGTTTTTCCAACCAATTCTTGCAGTACCGAAATCCTCATCCATTCCCCCTAACCCGAACGAGTCGGAAGAGTGTTTGTTCTTGATGGAAGATGCTGAAATAAATTCAGCATGACATTTTGTGTTTTTTGTCATTCCGAACTTGTTTCGGAATCTCCTACATAAAAAGTTCTTCTCCAACTCGTTTGGGTTAGTCTCTTGAAAATTTTAAAAAGTTCGTCACATTGCAAATTGGCTTCTGAGCCTTGATATTACTTATACACCAGATAACCTGGAAAATCTTGAAACGCAATGGTTCTACTGCTCAACCCCTCCATACCTGATGAATGGAAAGAAATGAAGGTTGGCTGAAGCATAAGCGCATCCAACAAATAGTTTTAATCCCCGGTATAAAGAGGGGTGGGAGGTTCGTTTGGCTGTATTATTGGGTTTTGACAGGAAAATATCATTCATTGAAATCAGAGACTTTTTGTAGCGTTTTTTCGAATATTCGTGTAAAGGGCATATATGGAGAAGTTATTGAAAACAAACCCATGGATCGGATACGCAATCGTTGTCAGCACCATGCTGGGTATTATAGCGGTAATTTTCATAATGGATATTAATCCCTTGAGAAAGCCAATTAAACATGAGGAAGTAGTTCAAGCCGGTAAAATCACAACGGAAACGACTGAAGCGGCATCTGAAGTTACAGGCAAGATGGAGGATGTAAGGGATGTGGTGCGTTTTCTCAGCAACACCCTTAAATCCCTTGAAAAAGAACACGTAATGCAATCAATACCGGAACTGCCGGAATTAGGAAAACGGTTTGAAAAGACCATCAATAGCTGGGGTACACATACTAACTCAGTTGATAGTAGTCAGTTGTCAGTTGAAAAGTAATATGAAGAAAATTTGCATAATTGCCGTAACATCTTCTTTTCTTTTATTTCTCTGCGTTCTCAGCAACCTCTGCGGTGAACTATTACCGAAAGGGCACATAGACAAAATATCGAATAGCATGTCAAAGGCGGCGGATGTATACTATTCAGCAAAATCATCTGCCGTAGAGACACAAAAGCTTTTAAGCGGCACGGCAACCCAAGAAACACAACAAACTCAAGAAACATCAAAAACAGCAAAGAGGAGCAGGCTACTGGATATTTTAAAGAAAATTGAGACTGCATTTCTGGATGCGGCGATGGATGGCAACAATCACAAATAAAAGCTAAAAATTATTTTACTTTTTGGAGTTTTACAATGGAGCAAAGAAAAGTTATACCCATTATAAAAACCGAATTCAGAAATCTTAATGGAATTACTATTGTAAACGAAGAAAAAGTGAACATTTACGGAGATATATTTTTAAAAGACTCTAGTCCTTGCTTTCTTGGGAATGGGTGTTTACCTCGAACAATCGACTCTGTACCTGAATTAACTTTACATTTAAAAGATGCTGAAGGGCATGAAATTGTTTGTAACAATTGTATGGTAGTAAATTCATTCCCTAATAAGAATGGACAAGTTGACTTTGAGGCAAAAATATTAAAATTAACAATTCAAAAAGGCAAAATCGACAAAGAAGATGAGGTAGAGATATTCAGCGCTTTACGAATAAATAATTTTTCTGGAGAAGAATTTGATCAAGATGGTCACCGTTGTGTAAATATACTTGAATTTGTTTCAAAAAATGCGCGTCTTTATAGTGTGCCTATTTCTGATATTTCAAACTGTAATGGACATCTATATTTCCCAACGAAAATGAGTGAATTCAATAATTATGGAGAAAAATTAATCGACAAACTTTGCTCATTGCTTTCGTTTGTTTCTGTAAACTTCGTTGATTCCCCATATCATGTATTATTGAAAAATCATGAAAACTATATGATTCAAATTTATCCCGGTAAATTCTCGAAATTCTCGAATAAAGGAGATGGAATTTTTAGAATAGATTCTCTTGGAATAGTTCAGAATTATCTTAAAAGTGCATGGATTGCTTGGGATAATTACATTGATAAAATTGATTTACCATCACTAATCGATTATTACGTTTTTATGAAAAATCAAGAGTTCATAGAGACAAAAATCTTAGTAGGCTGTGTGTGGATGGAAGCTATTAAATATGAGTATGCCAGTAATGTTGCAAAATATCAAAAGGATAAATGGAAATATTTCTTAAAACCAAAAAGTTCAACAAGATTCAAATTTGAAGAATTAGTTCAAGAGGTATATAACTATTTTAAGATTAATAATGGTGATTTGTCCTTTGTCAACTATCGTAATGAAATCGTGCATCAAGGAAGAATATATCTTCCCTTTGAAGACAAATTTAATCTTTGTGATCAGTTAATTTGTAGTATCGAGAGTATAATGTTAAAGATATTAAATTACAAAGGGCGTATTTGGGATCGTTTTAAGAGAGACTATGTTGAATTTCCTTAAAATTATACATATCACAATGTTGCAGTCTATATTTTACATTTGGGAGTTCATCTTAGTAAAACGATCAGGAGACTGGTATCCTAATGGGTAAGCTAAGAACAGCAGCATAGGTAATTACAGACTAACACTACGCTACAAAAAGGTCAAAGCGGAGGGGGCAAATCTTTACAGGTTGTCCGAGAATACAAAATTCAAAAAATCAGGTATTGATATTAAAGGACTTATGACAAAGAATTTGCTAAAATACCTATTCTCGGACAGCCTGTTTATTGTTGACAAATATGTCATTTTAAAAGATTTTCTTACAGGATTTGTGCGGTTTTGTGCGGGTTGGTATATCTGTGATTATTCGAAAGGAGGTGTTGGGCTATGGCAAACGATAATGATATAGATAAAAACAGAGAAAAGGTGGGTGTCGTTAAATGGTACGATTTGGTTAAAGGTTATGGGTTTATCCGTATAGGGGAGACGGCAGAGGAACTGTTTGTTCATATTTCCCAGGTATCTCTACCGCCAGAGATGCGATGTCTTCTTTCGGGCGAGCAGGTAAAGTGCGTGCCGGTAAGGACTGAGCAGAAACAGTACGCATCTAAAGTTCTCCCGCTTGCGGAGCGGAGCGATGAGCGAACTAACCGCCTAATCGCTTTTGGTGGCCAGATAGAAGCACACCGAGCGACGATGAATAAACGCTTTTTGGAGGCGATCAGAACCGGGCTGTCTGGTGGGGCATCTCAAGCCGAAATTAATGATGTGCTGGATGAGTTTAGAAAGGCTTATAAACCATCAGCGTCAGTTTTTGAGTTTACACTTGGAGACGGAACCCTGCTTCGTATTACAACTTCTAACGTACAAGAGGTTATTCCATTGATAAAGGAGAGGTTACAAAACAGGCGCATTACTTTTGAGACGTCTCTTGGCAAGGTCACTGCTGAGGAGCAAGGGACATCTGGTGGATCGAACTGGCTGTGGGGCGGGACGTTATTACTTGGAACGGTGTTGATTGGTGGAATTTGCTATATTGCATCTAGAGGAAGGGAATAAATCAAGATTAGAGGGGCTAAATCTTTGACGAACGATGTTGAAAGATGGGTGACCCGAATATGCAGGTTATTAATAATGCTCCGTTAGTCATGTTTTTAAACAAACAGAGGGAGATAATAGATGGAAAATATTTCACGTGATGACTTTGGTCGGTTCTTAAATATATTCTTAGTAGATAATAAGATACCTGTTCGTAAGGCAGCAAAGGTAATTGGATGTCCAGAAGCAACAATGAGGAGAATTCTTACCGGAGAAACAAAACCTGCCGACTCAATGCTGAAGCAAGGTTGTGTTATGATAGAACTTGGTATTAAGCGTTACTCAAAGCTGTCTAATGCAGAAAAAGAAAAGATATTAGAGAGAATTGGTGCCATTGGTGGCGGAGCACTTGGTTTTAATGTGGTAGCTGCTGCTGTAAGTACCTCTGGCGTGCCAGCCGGGACGATTTCTGGCTTAGTAGTAATTGGCAGTAGAATAGAACAGTTCGATGAGTGGATTTATTATTCATATATAAAAGGCGTCAAAGAAGGCAACATCAACTTTATCCCCGAAGGTGATTCTGTTGCGTTTGAGCCATTCGCCCTATGTATATCGGGAGAAATATTCCCCATAGACATTTGTGATTTTTATATTGACGAAAAAAAAATAATCCTAAAGAAGCTGCTTGATATGATCAAGGATGCCGTTGACAAGTCACCGAATTTACGTGATGGTTCGACTGAAAACAAGGAGGCAATTACACAGTTTATCAAGGAATCTATCTGGCACGGTAAGAAGATGGTTCGTATAACGAACGCGCTTCAACCGCTCTTCTCTGGAGCAAAGCCACGAGAAGATGCCCCTAGTTTGGCTTGGGAAATATGTGAGACAGTTTACCGGGATAGCCTTAAAAGATTTGACCCACAAAATAATTATAAAAGTACTTGAGAATATAACGGTTTTCTAGAGAAAAAATATTATTGTTGTCGCTGATGAAGATTTAAACATAAACTGCACGATGAAAAGGGTAATATTATAAGTATAATTATTGAACACATAAAATCCGAACGAAATCAATTTATAATAAAGGCATTAGTTATTCAAGGCTAAGTTTTCTGTTACAAATAATTGAGTGAAGCGGGGGGGGATCAAATCTTTTAGAAATGACATCAACACAACCTTCAACGATAAAGATTTAATCCCATTTCCAACTTATGTCAAACTCACTATATTTTAGAAAAGATTCGGAGGGGTTAAGTTGTAGCAGAACCCCCAGTAATAAGTCCTTGAAAGAATATGCCTTAATGAACAGGAGAATTAACCTCAAAAAAGACTTAAAATGGCATGAGGTTCGACATTTGCAAAATTTCTTACGGGAAGCTGATATTTGGAATGATTTTCCTGTGATTGGGCTTACACTTGTTAGTGCAGAAATAAAGAAAAGTTGGAATGACCAGAGTATTGATTTGCTATATTTACGACAAGATGGCGCTCTTATTCCATGTGAATTAAAAATAGGTGGAAATAGTAAAGATTCCCATGGACAATTGATACGATATATAGCCGACCTTCATTACCGAAATCCCTTTGATCTCTTAAAAGACAGTCGTAACAAATTCGTTGAGGGGCTTGACGACCCCGACCCCATTGTACAGAGAATTCACAAAAAAAAGTTTAACGACTTCATGTCTGTTAATGGAATAGACGATAAGTTTATTAGAATTTTACCGAGAAGTGGGATTCTGATGGACGAAGAATTTCAGCCGTATTTACTTAAGGCTGTCAGATATTTGAATGAAGTGTGTGGTTTTTCGATTAAAATGATTCAAATTAAGGCTTATGTGAAGGAATCTTGGTCGCAAGATGACACATCTTATTTGTTTCGAGTCGATTTCGTGGACATTCAATAACATAGGGATGTATCGTCCTTCGTTAATTATTGCCTGCAAATGAATTTGTAGGGGAGCAACGGTATCAGGTCTTTCTTTTTTATTTAACAAGTTTCGCAGGTTGGGCAGGAACAATTTGAATCGCCAGCTTTCGCTTTACTCAACCCAAACTACATAACTGAAACAGGTTTGTGTTTTCCGACAGCCTGTTGACTTTCCATTTCATTTCTGTTACTTTTACAACGTAATTTCCCCAATGAGACTTGGAAATAATGGTCTAGGAAAAACAGGAGATTAATTATGGCAACACAATGGAGTTTAGCTTCAACAATTGAGAGGGAAGAGAAGATATGTGATTTAGCACAACAGGAATTGAAAAACAGGTGTAGAATTTTTGAAAATAAATACAACCTAAATTCTGCAATGGGACACAGATTAACGCAGATAAAATAAGGTACAGACGCACTGCAGTGCGTCTCTACAATTGTTTAACTCACTCATTAGGTAATTACCTGTGATTCTTTATGTCGTTGAAAAATCAGTGTAAATCAGCGTTTATCCGTGTCCGACTGCAATTGTTAGGTTTCAAATGAATATTTTCAATAAGGGGAAGAATGTGACGACAATCTTAAAACAAAAAAATAACCTTATAAATATTAAACAATATATAACTGATGATGAAGGACATAAGGTTGCAGCGATTATTGACATCGAGGAACTTATTAGATTGAAAGAATTATTGAAAACCATCCCACCAACAGAAATATGGCTTTACAAAAACAAAGAGGCATTTGAAAGCGTTCAAAGCGGGTTAAAAGAATCCTCAGAAGGAAAAATTTCAAAACTCAACCTTGATGAAATATAGGAATAGCCCTTGTTTGAAATATTTCTAACAGAACATGCAAGAAAACAATTCAACAACCTCAAAACCGATAAGGGACTATTAAAGAGGTATAAAGCTGTTAAAAAGACTATTCAATATTTATCGAAAAACCCAAGGCATCCAAGCTTAAACACCCACGAATTTACCACCCTTAAAGGCATCGGAGGAGAGAAAGTTTTTGAGGCGTATGCTGAACAATCCACGCCAGTCGCATATAGAATATTTTGGCATTACGGTCCCAGTAAAAATCAAATTACTATTATTGCCATAACATCACATCCATAACTGTATGGTCTTTGTATACCTGATATGAAAAAACAAGTGGTAATACCTTAAATTTCCACCTAAAAAGGGGGGCAAAGGGGTATCAGGTTTTTCTTTTTGATGTAACGAGTTTCGCAGGTTGTGCAGGAATAATTTGAATCGTTGGGTTTCGCTTTACTCAACCCAAACTACATAACTGAAACACCCCCCTAAAACCCCTCTCAAGAGGGGAATAGAAAAGAAGAGGGGTAAAGGGTCGCATTAATACTATAGAGAGGAGGTGAATATTAGTCAGATGACACAGCTAACTCATTTTGACGAACAGGGCGCATCCCGCATGGTGGATGTCAGTAATAAAGAAATTACAGACAGAGTTGCTACCGCCCACGCGAAGATTACGATGAAGCCAGAGACATTCCAGCTTATTATGGACAAAAAAATACAAAAGGGGGATGCTTTTGAAGTCGCAAGGATTGCAGGTATAATGGCGGCAAAGCAGACATCCTGCCTTATTCCGATGTGCCATCCGCTCAATTTAACGAGTGTAAAGATTGATTACACGAATAACTCTGTGGATACTATTGACATATTTTCAGAGGTTCGGGTTACCGGAAAAACCGGAGTGGAAATGGAGGCTATTACCGCTGCGACAGTCTGTGCAATTACGATATACGATATGTGCAAATCCGCAGATAAGGGGATGGTGATAAGCGATATCCATCTTGTAAAAAAATCAGGTGGAAAGAGCGGGACATTTATTTTTGATGAGAATTCAACTTAAGAGCCCTTTAAAATTCTTTGCGCTAATTCGTTAGGCAGGGCGGCATCTACTATTTTTTTTGACGCCGCTTCTGTATTGTAAGGCACACGTTTCAGTTCGATATGTTTTAAGGCAGAATCGTATACCACATAGCACGCATGGGGATTTCCGTCCCTCGGCTGGCCTACCGAACCCACATTGATATAATATTTCCATTCCTTTTTGAAATCAACATCGAAAGTTTCAACTTTGTTTGTCGATTCTTTTTCGATAAGCATAAGCCGCATATCATAACTATCTGCTGGAATCAGGACGGAGGCATTTACGGTCCTGATTTCCTTTGTGTATATATAGGCTGAAGGCCGATGCGTATGCCCCCCAAAGGTTATTTTTGACCATAAAGTTGTATACTTCAGTGCGCTTGCATTCCTGACATATTCATACCCTTGCGGATACGATGGTGTACTATGTACGATTTCAAAACCTTCTTTGCTAAATTTCATTCTGAGAGGAAGCCTTAGCAAGAATTTTATGTTTTCTTTCGTGAGTACCCCTTTTGTCCAGTCTACCGCAGTCTTTGCTATGGGGTTCATCTCGCTAGTAAGGGATGGTTCACCGGCTGCCTCTTTATCATGATTTCCACCAATGGCTATACCTTTCTTTTCCAATAACAGTGTGGCATTCAGCAAGGTATCCTTTTGTGAGGAATCAAAATATGGTTGAGCTGTGATCCTCTTGATGTTTTCTAAAGCTATTTTCTTTCTGCCATAAATTAAATAACGGATAACCTCACAGCATTCATTTGGTGATGCGCCATAGCCAACAATATCGCCAGCTATTAAAAGGTTGTCAATGGGATTTTCCTTTTCGGCAATTTCTTTAATTACAGCGAGTAAGGCATCCACATTGCCATGTATATCCGACACGATGACGTATTTCATTGT
>JAUSDH010000172.1 GCA_030650655.1 Candidatus Brocadiaceae bacterium | reverse complement strand
TAGGAGGTAAAGGAGAAGCGATGAAAGGGAAGGGATTGATAGGAGCGTTGGTGGTGGGAGCGTCGTTGGTGGTGGGGGGTATAGCGAGTGCTGGGTTTATTCAGGGTACCCATGTGAAGACGGACATGCCATCGCCGTTTTTTATTACGACGTCACCGGATGGTGGGATGTTGTATATATGTAATCAGTCAGGGCATAGTGTGACGTTTGTGGATGCCCGGACGCAGAAGGTGGTAGGTGAGGTGGCGGTAGGTGTACAGCCGGAGGCGGCGGCGCCCACGCCAGACAATGCATTTTTGTATGTATGCAATGCCGAGAGTGACAGCGTATCGGTGATAGACATAGCAAGGAAGCAGGTTGTCAAGGAGATCAAGGTAGGTGACTGGCCGAGCGGGATAAAGATATCGAAGGATGGGAAGACGGCCTATGTAGCGTGTTCTGGGAACATGTGGAACACGATAGATGTAATCGATACCGGCAAGATGGAGAAGGTCAGGTCTATCTTCACGAGTGATTACGGTCCAAGGACACTGGACATATCACCGGATGGCAAGACGATGGCAGTAGTCAATGACACGGTTGGATCGATAAACAGGAGCGTCAACTTTATTGATATAGCCAGTGGCAGGGTAAGTGAGAAGAGGGTAATCAGGGAGAGTTCCAACCTGAGGGACGTGGTATACACGCCAGATGGTCAGTACGTAGTGGTGACCTATGAAAGTCCGAAGAACTGGTTACCGGTGTGCGAGGCAGAGAATGGCGAGGTATTTACGAACAACATAGCGGTGATAGAGACAAAGGCAGGTGGTAAGGTAGCAAGACTGCCGCTTGACGAGCTCAACAACTATGATGGTAATCCTTATGGGTTAGCGATGGATCCGAAGGGCAGGTATTTGTATATTGGAGTCAGGGGGATGCATCGGGTAACGATACTGGACATGAACAAGGTATTGAGTGTTGTTCGTGGGAATTCCCAGGCAGAGCTTGATTATATGAGGGATGACCTTGGATTGGTAAGGGATTATTTGGTAGCCAGGGTGCCTACGGGACTTGGGCCAAGCTCAGTATGTTTGTCACCGGACGGGAAGATTTGCTATGCAGCCAACTATTTTTCCAACAACGTGACAGTAATCAGGACGCCAGTGGATTAATGGTTAAAAGGGAATGTGATTAGGTATTTAGGATAGAGATTATAAGGAGGAGAAAAATAAGATGAGAAGCGGAATGATAAAGATCGGTTTACTAGCTGCCCTGGGTATAGGTGGGGTGGTGACGACTGGTCAGTTGATGGCAGGTACGCCGCAGGTGGTATCGACGATCCAGACGGGTCCGGAGTGGGAGATGCTTCCAAGGGGTGAGCCATTAACAGTACCAGAGGTACATTACCGGGTAAAGCACTCACCCTATAAGAGTGAGTTGGTAAGGTACGGACAATTTATATTCAACGATGCATCATGGGGATTGCAGGGCGAGTATGCATGCGCCAGCTGTCATTACGAGAGAGGCCAGACGACCGGGTTGATCTGGGATCTTGGAGATGAAGGATGGGGAAGCTGGAAGAACACGAAGTACATCCGTGGTGGAAGGTATTTACCACCGTTCAGGCACGAGGGGTTCACGGGGCATCCGGATGAGATCGTTGGTGCAACGAGCTCATTGGACAGGGTATGCGGAAGAGACCCTGGGTTTGTGTTCAGGAGCGAGAACTTTTCACCGGAGAGGTTAGAGTCGATAATTTGTTACATTCGTTCGTTGGAGTTTACGGGAAGTCCGTTCAGGAATGCTGATGGCAGTTTGACGGATGCGCAGAAGAGGGGCGAGAAGATATTCAACGATCCGAAGGTAGGATGTTCGGAATGTCATCCAGGGGAATCGAGCGATCTGAAGGCTCTTTACAGCGACGCACAGACCCATGATGTAGGAACTGGCAGGGTAGGTGTGAAGGGATTCAGGTCAACGCCTGGTAAGGTGTATAACCTGAAGGCATTGGAGGCAGGAGAGGATCCCTATGGAGAGGAGAGCGATACGCCGATCATTGGGTTGGATCTGGTGAAGGAATTTGATACGCCGACATTGTGGGACATTTATGCGTCAGGGACATACTTCCATGATGGGAGCGCCAGGACGCTGCATGACACGATCAACAACACCATGAATGAGAAGGACATGCATGGAAGGACGTCACACCTGAGTGCGCAGGATTTACAGGATTTGGTTGAGTTCATGAAGGCGTTATAATTTTTAAAGCAAGACTGATAGAAAAAATTGGTTTAAGTTGAATATTTTAGGAAAGTGAAAGGAGAAGGCCAACAGATGAGTAAGAGGAAAATAGGAGGAGTGATGGCATCGGCGTTTATAGCTGGTGCGTTGGTCTGTGGGAGTATCTTTGCATCGGGAAACCAGGTAATGACAGGTGGTTCGAAGCAGGGAAAGGCCTTATGGACTGATTATTGCGGGATGTCAAAAGAGGTGCAGGGTCCTGTGGATGCGATACTGTTTACACAGTCACCGAGGACGGCGAAGGGTGATCCTTACCAGAACTATCCTCACTATGTCCCGGAGGGCAGCAGGATCGTATTGTACAATTTAAAGACGAAGGAATCGAAGGTGTTGACCGGTGATTTTGCGACAGCCTTTGATCCATGCACTTATTGGGATGGGAAGAAGTTTACCTTTGCCGGAATCCACAAGAAGGGTGGCGGATGCCAGATATGGGAGATGAACGTAGATGGCAGTGGTGTAAGGCAGATGACCGATTACAAGGGTACTTGCCGTGCGCCGATTTATTATGCGGCTGGCAGTATTGAGGACGGAAAGGGTCGCATCGTATGGCGAGCCAGGTACTTTGAAGGAGACTGGGCGGAGCATGGCACGGTAGAGAAGACCGGTTTCATCATATTTGCAGGTTCACCGGATGGTGTGATGGATGAGTTCCACAATCCTTATGCGTACAACCTTTTCAGGTTAGATACGCAGGGTGGCCATGTGACAGAGAGAATTACTGGTCACGTGCTGTCAGGTATTGAGTTTCCAAGCATAAATACGACAATAGACCAGATTACCTACAACATAAGTTCCAACTTTGACCCTGCGCTTACGCCGGATGGAAACATACTGTTTTCCAGTGTGCAGGCCAACGGAAGCAGGGCAGAAGGCAAGGGTAGGGTGATGTTGTGTGTGGACAACTGGGATGGTGCATATCCAAGACCGATCTATGGAAACTGCGATGAAGAAATTGGTGGTACTTGCAACAGGTCGCAGGCAAAGATTACCTTTGGTGACAGGAAGATTGTATACATAGAGTCTCCCTATATGAACTGGGGAGTAGGTCAATTGGTAGCAGTAAGTTGGGATGCTCCATACAACAAGACCTATGAGAAATTGAGCAAGGATGAGGGTGGTTTGTACAGGAGCCCATATCCGCTTCCAGACGACAGGATGTTGGTATCGTATGCGGAGAGGGGAGATTTTGGTATTTATTGGTTTGATTTCAAGAATGGTAAGGCAGGGGAATTGGTACACAATGATCCGGAGTGGAACGATCATCAACCATCCCCGATTTATATTAAGTACAAGCCAAGGTGGATCAACACCTTTACGGCAGGAAAGAACTTTGGTGTAACGACCGTGACGTATCAGCCATTTGACCAGGTGAAGGTGGAAGGTTATCCACATTCATGGGCTACATGGATTTGCTTTGATACGACGTTAACTGATCTGCCGGTAGGCCCATATCCTCATCAGAGGACAAAGGCAACGAAGCAAGGCGATGTAAAGGCAGTGAGGATTGTCGAGGGGACACAATGCGTTGAACCTGATGCTAGCAGGTTCAGGGCAGGCGCGGGAAGTCACCTGGTTGGCGGGAACAGGTCAAGCAGCAACTCGGGAACGGCATTCCAGCAGCGGAGGATCATTGGATATCAGTATGTAGAGGATGATGGTTCAGTGGTGACTTCTCAGACAGCCGATACCCCATACTACATCCAGAACCTGGATGAGAGGGGGATGGCGGTTCAGACAGCTTTGGCATGGGCATATTTGAGGCCATATCATGGCAGGATTTGCAGTGGATGTCACGATGGTTCATACCGTGGCAGGGCGTTCCAGAACCAGCACGCAAAGGCATTGTACAACTGGTGGTATGATGACAGGAGCCACTATGATTCACCCTTTGCATTTGGGTACCTGAAGTTTGACAGGAATGGCATCTATCAGGGAGTAAAGCATGGTGATGATGTGGTGGTGCCATCGGACGTATACTATGGAGGTCCTTCAGGTACGACATCTCAGCCGGTGGAAGGGTTAACGGATGAGAAGAGGAGGACGGTGGATTTCCGGAGGGATTTACAGCCGATCATCGATGCAAAGTGTGCGAATTGCCACAATGCAAGCAATCCTCCAGAGTTAAGTGGCGGATCAGAACTGGCGGGTGTTGAAGGTGTAGCGGCATTCAGCCGTTCATACAACAGCTTACTTGAAGTACAGAGGGGTAAGGATACAAACCTCGGTGGTAAGTATGTCAATCCATCATCGGCCATCAACAGCTTGTTGGTTTGGAGGTTGTACGAGGAGAAGTTAAGCCAGTTTGCCCCGAGGGAGAATATATTCCCGGTAGAGGGCAGGGTAATGCATGACAAATTCCTCACGCAGGACGAGAGGTATTTGTTTGTAGAGTGGATAGATATTGGTGCACAATGGGATAACATCCAGGGTCCCGATTTCTACCCAGGCTATCATGCAAAATAGATCGTAAACTTGTCCTTGTGAAAACGGGGAGAAGTCCCTGTGAAAACAGGGAACGAAAAGTAAACAATCGAAGAGCTGGGTTCTGTGGGTTTCCTACTCACTACCCGGCTCTTCGTGTTTTTAGAATTATAAAATCGCTGAAAATAAGAAAAAAATGGATAAAAATGTGCTTGACAAGATTTACCATGAATGTATAATAAAAAAGCTTTTTATTGTCTTATGTGCAGATACTACTTTCTGATAATTTTTGGTATATGGTAGTAGTGGGAAGGGGGGTGGTTCGGTTAAGTCGAAAAATCTTATTGTGTCTACGGTTACCGATGATTGTAATAGATATCATGGGTAATAATTGTAGTTTAAAAGCATGTGTTAAGAAAGAAAGGAGAAGTTGTAATGCTTGAGATTTTAAAGAAACCATTGTCCAGGATGGTGGGGGTAACCCTCACGTTGGCTGGTGTAACGTTGCTGACGTGTACAATGGGAAATGGTAATGCAAAGGCGGAAGGTACTACATTTCAGGATGTAGCATCATCGGTGTTTGGTCAGGCAGTTGGACCAGATAACGATGGGACGTTGTACGTATTTGGGTTGACAGCAAAATATACTGCGCCTGAGTATGTTGATGGAAGAGGTCCTTATAAATCGTTTTTGAAATTCTTACCCTCAATTCGTTGGTATGATCCAGAGCATTATTGGACAAATGGTAGTGCAACTGAGGGTGTTTTTAAGACTGAAGAGTGTGTTCTTTGTCATACAGTGCAAACTCCTACCATAGTAAATGATTGGAAAAGGAGTTTGTGTGGCGGCAATTTGGAAAAGAGGAAAGGAACTGCAAAAACAAAGGATGGAAAGCCATATGAGGGTGTCGTTGGCTGTGATAAATGTCACGGCAATGATCATCAGAAACTTATCATGCCAACCTGGAAGAATTGTGGCGAGTGTCATCCAAAACAGATGTCTGAGCACAGGGCTGGTGGTTTAGGTTCACATACCCATGCATTTACCGTGAACGTATTGGAATTTTCATGGCATGTAGGAAAACCTGCTGAAGAGGTTGCAGGTTGTGCATATTGTCATGCCATTGTAGAAAACAGGTGTGATGGGTGTCATACAAGACACTTGTTCAGCCCTGACGAAGCTAGGAAGCCTACTGCTTGCAGGGTTTGCCACATGGGTATCGATCATGATGAATGGGCTATGTATAATACCTCTGTTCATGGTGCCTTGTATGAGGCGGAGTCAGCGACTATGGACTGGAGCAAGCCTTCGAAGAAGGGGAACTACAGGGTTCCAACGTGCGCTTACTGTCATATGCAGGATGGAAATCACAACCCGCAACAATATGGTACAATCTATAGCGATATGGGTATGTTCCAGGTTGACCGTGGAGCGCCAAAGCACAAGGCGAAGAGAGATGCGTGGATAAAGAAGTGTCAGGATTGCCACTCTCCAAGATTTGCTGCTGATAAGTTGGATGAGATGGATGCTGGAGTTAACTTGAGCTTCACAAAGTGGAGGGAAGCCGCTGCTGTTATTGTTGGTTGTTTCCTGGATGGTGTTGTTGATCCAATGCCAGAAGGTTCACCGCCAGACTGGTACGGTCATTACACCTTCAGCTTGTTGCCAGGTGGAGATCCAAGGTTCTATGCTACATCAAACTTGGAGCGTCTCGGTTTGGAAATGATTTGCTATCTAACAGGTAATGTTTATAAAGCTTACGCACATATGTCGATGTATAACCAGACATATGGGAATGGTAGTGCTTTCGAACAGGATAGGAAATTGATCGAAATCAAGACAGAGGCTGCGAAGTTGAGAAGGTTTGCTGCAATTGAGAAGAAGATTGGTTTAGAGCATAAATCAGAGGCATTCTGGAAGCATGGTGAATATTTGGATCTACTCCCGGGTTGGATTAGGAAACCAGGCGATGTAGATGTTGAATGGTTCAAGAGGACTGATATTCCTCACCGTGCTAATGCTGATGCTCCAGTTCAGGCGCATCATTAATCTGTAAAATCTGGTGCGTAAGCCCTAGGTTTGTCGTAGAATAACGATGAGGGTAGCAGAAAAAACTTTGCTACCCTCATTGTGTTTATGAATTTAATTTAATGGTAAGCATAAGGAATAATAAAAAATAATATAAAGGTGGTGTTGATTATGGGAACGACAACATTAAAATCTAAAGTACAAAAACATGAGGGTTCGTGTAGGGTTACTGGTTTTCCTGATAAAATGGGACATTTTGGACGTTTTGGCGGGAAGTTTGTCCCTGAAACTATAATGCCAGCTTTAGATCAATTAGAAAAGGCTTATTTAGAAGCAAAAAACGATCCGGCCTTTAATACTGAATTAGAGTATTATCTGAGAGAGTATGTGGGACGTCCGTCAACCTTATATTATGCTGAAAGATTAACAAAGAAACTGGGAGGCGCAAAAATATACTTAAAGCGGGAAGACCTGAATCATACAGGTGCGCATAAGATAAATAATACAATTGGTCAGATATTGCTTGCCATTCGGATGGGTAAAAAGCGAATTATTGCCGAGACAGGGGCTGGACAGCATGGAGTAGCGACTGCTACTGCTGCTGCCATGTTCGGGATTGAATGCGATGTGTATATGGGCGAAGAAGACATGAGACGGCAATCGCTGAATGTCTTTAGAATGAAACTTTTGGGGACGCGAGTCATACCGGTGACAAGTGGTTCAAAAACCCTGAAAGACGCCACGAATGAGGCTTTCAGAGATTGGATGGCATCGGTTAGGCATACCCATTATATTTTAGGGTCGGTGGTCGGTCCTCATCCTTATCCTATGATGGTGAGGGATTTCCAGTTGGTGATCGGTAAAGAGGTAAAAAAGCAAATATTGGAAAAGGAAAATAGATTGCCCGATTATCTTATTGCCTGTGTTGGCGGCGGTAGTAATTCGATGGGATTATTCCATCCTTTTATTGAAGATAAAGAGGTAAAGATGATTGGGGTAGAAGCCGGAGGTATCGGGACTGGAATTGGTCAGCACGCATCTACGCTTACCAGCGGCAAAGTCGGTATTTTACATGGAAGTGCAAGTTATGTGTTGCAGGACGATGATGGTCAGACATTGCCAGTTCACTCAATTTCCGCTGGGTTGGATTATCCTGGCGTTGGTCCAGAGCATAGTTATTTAAAAGATATTGGAAGAGCGGATTACGTTTCGATTACAGACGATGAGGCGGTAAATGCCTTCCATGAATGTGCGCGGTTGGAAGGGATTATTCCAGCTCTTGAGGCGTCGCATGCTATTGCATATACCATGAAATTCGCTCCAACGGTGAGCAAAGATAAGATAATTGTTATATGCCTGTCGGGGAGTGGTGATAAGGATTCTTTTGAGGTTGCCAAAAAACTTGGATACAAGATTTAGTGATAGCAATGTTTTGGTTTTTTTGATAATTTTCGAGTGAATACACCCTTTGATGATTCTATGACGAGTTTTGATGAATAGGATTGATAAAAAGTTTCATGATTTAAAGAGCAAGAAAAAGCCTGCCTTTATTCCCTTCATTACTGCCGGTGATCCAGACCTGCAGACCACTAAGGCTTTAATATTAGAGTTCGAAAAGCGGGGTGCTGATATTATTGAACTCGGCATCCCTTTTTCTGACCCTATTGCAGATGGCCCAATCATACAAGCCTCATACTACAGGACATTAGTCCGAGGAACAAAAGTCGCGCAAATCCTTGACATGGTTTCGGATCTCCGCTGTAAATCAGATATACCTATCGTTTCTATGGTGTCTTATAGTACAGTGTTCAAGGGAGGATGCCAGGCATTTATTGAAAAAGTTTGCAAGGCAGGATTGGATGGCTTGACCATACCGGACAT
Organism: Candidatus Brocadiaceae bacterium; assembly: GCA_030650655.1. Taxonomy (GTDB): domain Bacteria; phylum Planctomycetota; class Brocadiia; order Brocadiales; family Brocadiaceae; genus Wunengus. The sequence continues at coordinate 7,172 of JAUSDH010000172.1, read as the reverse complement.
GCCTGTAGAAGAAAATTTAAATCTGTTTGAAGTGGCGAAGAAGAATGATTTTAAAATAGTTTGTTTTGTAGCCCCGACAACAACAGATGAGAGGATGTCCTTGATCACCCAATACTCACAGGGTTTTTTGTATTATATCTCTGTGGTCGGGATAACAGGAACGAGAGATAAATTGCCGGAAGATGTTCTTCAAAATATTAATAAACTTAAGAAGATGACAAAGACCCCGATTGCGGTAGGTTTTGGTGTTTCCACACCGGAACAGGCAAGGTTGATTGGGGGTATTGCAGATGGAGTTATTGTGGGTAGCGCTATAATAAAAGAAATAGAAAAGTATTTAAATGAACCATCTGAGAAATTAGTAAATAAAGTTGGTGAGTTTGTAGGGCAATTGATTGAGGGATCGAAAGGTTAAATTTGTATGTAAAGTTCGTATATGTAAGGGATTATCTGTGTATGGCGGTTCGGTGTTTATTTTTAAATAAATCGGTTGAAAATAATTAACTTTTATATTGACTTAGCTATTAGATTAAGTATAATAATTTTTCTAAAAATATTAGGATTAGTTGAGTACTGTCAGATGAAACGTAGATGAATTTAAGAGGTGTTTAAATTTTAATCTGCGTTTGAAAGGGGGTGGTCTGCAAGAGTCAACGGCGAGGTTATTTTATTATGTAACGCAATCGAATGGCGATTGTGGCGTACGGATATAAATAAGAAAGGAGGAGAATTTAAAGTATCATGCATAAATTATTGAAAGTAACATTAGCGTCAGCTTTAATAGGATTCGGCACAATGGGTGTGGTGGCTAATCTTATGACGAAAGAAGTAAAGGCAGTAGAAATTATCACACACTGGGTACCTCATGAAGTCTATGGACAAATAGGTGAGCCAGATAACAATGGTAAGGTGTTCTTTTCTGGTTTAGGGGCAAAATACATGGGTTATCCTAAGGACTCGGGTGCGCCACCTTATCCTGGGAAATATAGTAAATTTTGGAAGACTTTGCCCGCCTACCGTTATTATATTCCTGACTATATGTACAACAGGGATGAGGTAAGGCCTTCGAACCCGGTTAAGGGTACGTTCCAACTTGAACAATGTATTGGATGTCACTCTGTTATGACCCCTGGTATTGTAAGGGATTATAAGAAGAGCGCTCACTCCAGGGCTGAACCAAGCCCAACCGGTTGTGATACCTGTCATGGTAACAACCACCAGAAGTTGAGCATGCCATCATCAAAGGCTTGTGGTACCAGTGAATGCCACGAGACGCAGTACAGCGAGCAGGGTCAGGGTGGTATCGGTTCACATGCTTCCTGTTCGAGCTTTGCTCAGATAGAATGCGCTTGGTCAATTGAAAGGCCACCGGGAGATACTGCTGGATGCACATTCTGTCATACAAGCTCAGAAGAGAGATGCAGCACTTGCCATCAGAGGCATCAGTTTGATCCAGCGGTTGCAAGGCATGCAGAGCAGTGCAAGACATGTCACTGGGGTAAAGACCACAGGGATTGGGAAGCTTATGATATCGGGCTTCATGGTGTAGTATATCAGGTGAACAAGTGGGATCCAAAGCAGTTCGATTGGACAAAGAAATTAGCCGATGCTGATTATGTTGGTCCAACCTGTCAGTATTGTCACATGAGGGGTGGTCATCATAACGTGCAGAGGTTCGGCACTGTGTATACCAGTATGGGTATGTCCATGGCCGATCGTGGCGCTCCAATCTGGAAAGAGAAGAGAGATCGTTGGGCATCAGTTTGCGACGATTGCCATTCACCAAGATTTGCCAAGGAAAACCTGCAGGCTATGGACGAATCTGTCAAGGATGCTGGTTTGAAGTATCGTGAAACATTCCAGGTTGCTGCAGACCTTGTCAAGGACGGTTTCGCAGATCCTATGCCAAAAGATCTTGCACCTGATTGGGCAGGTCAGCACGTATGGAGCTTGAAGATCGGTGCTTATCATGATGATCCAGCATTTGGTGGTAAGGCCGGTGAATCTGGCGAGTTCAGGATGTCTAACTGTTCAGATATTGAGAGGCTTTGCTTCGAGAGCGTTGGATATTTCCAGACGTATATTTACAAAGGTATGGCGCATGGTTCATGGAACGATGCTACATATTCTGATGGATCGTTCGGTATGGATCGTTGGTTGGTCAACGTAAAGCAGGATGCTTCTCAGGCAAGGAGACTTATTGCCCTTGAGAAGAAGGTCGGTATCACTTGGGTTCCAGAGAGCTTCTGGAAGACTGGCGAATACCTTGATCAGTTGACTGGTCCTTATATCGTGAAGAATCATCCAGGAAAGACCATCTTCGATTTGTGTCCAGATCCAGGTTGGTTAGATACGCATCATGCGCCAGCTGAAGAAGTAGAGTATATCAACAGAAAGATAAAAGAACTCGGCTGGAAGACTTCAGAACATGGTGGAGCACATCACGGTGAAGAAAAAGATGATAAGGGTGCAAGGTCAATGAAAGAGGTGCACTAATTTAAATTAGTTGCTTTCTTGTAAGGTAGTGATTAACGAAAAGAAGCTGTGCGGAGTTTGCACAGCTTCTTTTTTTTATACAAAAAAGTTGAAACCAGAGAATTTTTAAATATACTTAATAAACTAAAATTTTAGCTAAATATACTTTTGTTACACTAGAGTGGAGACGGATATGAAATTGTATAAGTACTCATTGTTTTTAATGTCGCTGGCTATTTTTTGCTTACCGCTTGCTTGTGAAAAGGGGAGAAACCATGTTGAGATTGCCGATGGCCTGGCAAAGGAGAATAAATTAGAGGAGGCATTGGCTGAATATACAAAGGCAATAGAGACCAACATAAATCTTTCGGAGGCGTATTATGGCAGGGGAAGTGTTTATCTGGGGCAAGAAAAGTTGGAAGAAGCAGCAACAGATTTCAGAAAAGCCATTGATATTAACCCGAAATATATTGAAGCACATAGGAAATTGGCAGAAACATTTACGAAGATCGGTGCCCCGGATGATGAATTTCAAAAGCGGTATAAGGCTATTGAAAATGATCCTGAAAACCCTTTAAATTATGTGGATCTTGGCGTTTTTCTTCATAAGCTTCAAAAGGAGATAGATGCCATTGCACAATATAAAAAGGCATTAGAACTCGATCCGAAAAATCCTTACATTATGTTTAACCTTGGGGTGGGTTATTTGGATATGGGCTTGTATGAAGATGCTGAAAACATCTTTAGAAAGGCCGCGGAAATTAATCCTTCCTATGATAATGCTCACTATAACCTTGCAGTTTCTTTGCACAAACAAGGAAAGGTTGATGAAACTATAAAAGAACTCAACAAAACCCTGGAGGTAAATCCTAAATATTCTGATGCTTATGTTGTGTTTGGCTTGATTAGCCTTACAGAAAAGAAGTTTGAGGAGGCTATAGCACACTATAATAAGGCAATGGAAATAAATCAGGATAATCTTAACGCCCGTTATCAAAGGGCGATTGTTTTTGCACTGCAAAAGAGATATGACGAGGCATTGACAGAGAATATGGCAGTACTGGAAAAGGATCCCAAATATACCAACGCCGCCTATAATATTGGCGTGATTTATCACAGGACAGACCGCCTCGACAAGGCAATGGAATGGTATGATAAGATAACCAAGAAGATTGACCCTCTTCATGAAGACGCTTATTACAACAGGGCACAAATCTATACCATGAAGGGCGACCACAGTAAGGCTTATAGTGATTATATCTCCTACTCGTATATTACAAAGTGGAGGACGGGGAAAGACCCTGCTGTGGTTTATAAACAGGATGAGATCAAGGAGCTGTTCCTGCAATCGGTACCGACGTTAAAGGGACAGACGAAAGATCAGGAAATAGAAGTAAAATCAAATTAATATGTTGAAATTGTTTTCTGTTGTAGGGATTGCTTTAACAGTATTTCCTTGCTGCTACGGACACGCAAAAGATATTTCTGTGGTTGGTGACAAATATTTTGAAAATAGGCAGTGGGACAAGGCTATTGATGAATATGAGGAATCGCTTTCTAAAAACAAGAACCAACCTGAGATTTATTTTAAACTGGGAAATGCCTATTCCAAAAAAGGAGACCTGGAAAAGGCGATAGAAGCCTTTAATAAGGCTACACAACTTAAGCCTGATTATTCAGAAGCTTATCAAAGGTTGTCCGAAGTAAGTATGCAGATTGAAGTTCCTGATGATGAGATGAAGGTATGTCTTAAAGAAGTCCAAAAAGATCCTAATAATGCAGATGCGCATCTCCTATTGGGTTTAACTTATTATAAGCGTAATCTCTTTGATGAAGCAAAGAGAGAATACGAAACGGCTATTGGGCTTGACCCTAAGAAGGCAGAGGCCTATTTTAACCTCGGTGTTTTATGTCAGGATACCAATACCCATGATAAGGCATCTGAGATGTACAAAAAAGCCATTGAGGTATCGCCAGGCTATGATAAGGCGCATTTTAATCTGGGAGTTGCCTATTATCAGACAGGACACCTGGATGAGTCTATTTCTGAGTATAAGCGGGTTATTGAGATAAATCCGGGATATGCTGATGCGTATGTGAATTTGGGAACAGCTTATTTTGTTAAAGGTTTGTATAACGATGCACTTGAAGCCTTAAAGAAGGCGTTATCGCAGGGTTTAAATATTGCTAAGATTCATTACTATCTTGGCAATGTTTATAATAAGATGGATAAAACAGACAAGGCAATAGTTGAGTACAAACAAGCACTAGAAATTAATTCAAAATTAATTGCACCGCATTATAATTTAGGCATGATTTATCTTAAGAAAAAAAAGATAGACCAGGCTATCAAGGAATTTACAAAGGTAATTATCCTTGACCACGATTATGCCAATGCCTATTTAAACCGTGCAAAAGCCTATGAATTGAAAGGAGACAGAGCAAATGCCCAAAATGACTATAATTCCTATCAGCACGCCAAAGCTGCCTTCGCAAGGATTTACAAAGAGGAACTTACCTCTCCCTATTATGAAGGTTCAAATCCTGATAAATAAGTAGGGAATGCACAGATATGCTACCTATTTGTGCACTTCTTTGCTCTTATCTTCCTGTTTACTAGCCTCTTTTGCAGTTTTCTCGGTTTCTTGTTTATAATCCTTTACACATCGAAAACCAATACTCTTGTTTCGGTCTTCGGGTTTTCCAAAGATCCTTACTGCGCAACGCATTTTATATGCATATGGAGCAAACAACGACCCGCCCTTTATTACTCGCATACCTGTGCTGTTTTCCGGTCCTTTAGGATTCAGGCTTGGGCTTGTTTGGTAATATTCAGGGTGATACCAGTCGTTGCACCATTCTGAAACACTGCCGATTACATCCAGGCACCCATATGGGCTTTTCCCAAATTCAAAACTACCGACAGACAAAGGCGCATCAGGTCCTACGTTGCATCGTTTAGCATCCCACACATTGCCCCATGGAAACCTGCGCCCGTCAGTTCCTCTGGCAGCTTTCTCCCATTCTGCTTCAGTGGGTAAACGTTTGCCTGCCCATCCGGCATAAGCATAAGCATCGTACCAGTCGACACGGCTTACAGGATAATCGGGGAAATCGAAATATGGATAGTCCCAACCAGTGTGAGGTGTGCCTGGTGTATGGTCTTTTCCTTTTGGTTCTCCTGGAAAGCACTTGCTGTGGTCGCCGGTAGTTTTAATGTACTGCAAGAATTCCCAATATTGGGCATTGGTGACTTCGTATTTATCAATATAGTAAACCTCTAAATGTACTTCATGTAGCGGAGTTTCTTCAGGAATAAATTCGTCTTCTGTTGTGCCCATGGTAAATTTTCCTGCCGGAATTAATATCATTTCATTCCATTTTTCACCATTTTCAACCAGGGCAGTTTTCATCCTTTCATCCCGTTCAGCCAGCGTTAATTCTTTGCGTTGACTCTTTTCGGAAGGTTGTAGGCCTTTTTCTAATTTATTGATGTAAACTTTAACGTCCCGCAATGTCTTTTGATAATTTTCATCTAACTTCGTTTCAGGTGGTTGTGCTTCCAATAATGTTTTACATTTGTCGAGATGGGTTAAGGCTGCCCGTTGATTTCCCAACTTCCAATATATTCCTCCCATATGAAAATGAAGCGTTGGAAATTCGGGATTTAACGTTTCTGCCTTTTTGTATTCCTCTAAAGCCCCTTCAAAATCATTCAGTTCTTCGCGGAGCCGGTTTCCTTCCATAAAGTGATACATGGCAGCTTTCATCTTTTCTTCTTGAGTGGCATCTGGTGGAAGGTTAATTTCTGTTTTTTTATCGGGTAAAGATGTTTTTTTGTCAGTTGAAGGTTGAGGGATGATTTGAGTTCCATCATTTTTACAAAACTTTTCTCCAGGATTTGCCTTTTGCTTACAGGTTGGACATATAAGAACTTCTTCCGTATATTCTATAAGCTGTTTCCCATCGACGCTGCAGAAGCTGATGTCTCCAGGATAGATTCTATTACATTCCGGACAGAGTTTGTTTCTGGTAATATTTTGTTGTGTATTTGATACAGATTCTTTTTTTTGAGGTGCTTTTTGCTCCTCTTTTTGTATCTCCTTTGACATGAGGGTACTGTATGGGAGCGTGATAGACATAATAAATGGAACGATGATATATACAATTCTCACGAGAAAAAAACCTCCTTTTAAACTAAAACAAATAATATGAATTTTTTGCCTAAAGAAAAGAGATACATTGAGTATCTCTTTTCACGTGCTAAGCTGAGTAGAATAAATTTATGGCTTTTTCTCAGCCATTTCTATATTTTTCTCCTCTTTTTCAGGAATCCAGTTCGACCATCTTCCCCATTCAACGTATCTTTTACCATCGGAAAGCCAATATTGAGTCCCATCCCTTTCCCGTTTACAGGAGAGGTCTTCCACAGTACGAACCTGTGTCTGTTTTATGACTTTGAAGAAGTAGCAGTCGACCTGATGGAAATTGATTTCAGAATTATTTGATACCTCCTTCATTTCTAAGTCTTCGAAGGTCAGTTTTTTTTCAATAAATTTCTTTTCATCTACAGGGATTTCGTAAGTAATTACTTCAGTAATTTTGATGGTGACCTGGTTTGGTTTTTCTTCGACCCAAGGGACCTGTATTGTTCCTTCATAAGGTACAAAAGATTGTTGATAACTTGGTGCTTCTGT
>JAUSDH010000242.1 GCA_030650655.1 Candidatus Brocadiaceae bacterium | reverse complement strand
CGTTAAATTTTTGGCCTTTTCTCCATAATCTTCTTTCGAATAGTCGATAACCTCATCAGCACCCAATTGTTTTGCTTTCTTCAGTTTTTCATTCCCTCGTGCCGTAGTAATCACACGGGCGCCAGCCAGGCGGGCAATCTGAATAGCGGCACTCCCGATGCCACTGCCAGCGGCGTGGATTAATACATTCTCACCGGGTTTGAGTTGTCCCCGCGTAATGAGCATGTGCCATGCTGTTAAAAACACCAGTGGGATAGCCGCCCACTCCTCAAAAGAATACTTATTGGAAATGGGAATGATATTATCCACATGCGCCTTGGTAAACTCGGCATAACCGCCCTGTACCTGAAATCCCATAAGTTTAAAACTGCTGCACATGCTGTCGTTGTTCGTAATGCAATGCACACACTTCCTGCAGCGAACGCCGGGGGCAACGAGCACCGTGTCACCCACCCTGAATTTCTTCACCTCCATTCCTACCTCGGCCACCTCGCCGACACTATCACTACCCAGGATATGCGGCATGGGGATTTCTATGCCGGGCAATCCCTGTCTTACCCAGATATCGAGATGATTCAACGCACACGCCTTCACCTTCACAAGTACTTCATAGGGAGAAATCTTTGGTTTCTCCACATCTGTGTAAGTTAATTTGTCTACTCCGCCATTTTCATAAAAAACAACAGCCTTCATAAATATCTCTCCTCTATTGTAAAGTCTTCCACCTATGGTGGAAAATCGTAAAAAACATTTACGATTTTTGTTAAAGGTCTCAACGGAGACGGTTACGTTGTTGGAATAATAGGGAAATAGGGACAGCGACTATTATCTGTCTGCCAATAAACGGTCGCCACTCTATTTAAACACGATTTAAGCAGCATAGTTGATAACTTCTAATTCTGCCGATGTGTCCACATTATCAAGAATTATCTCCACCTGTTTTAAGACGGGATCTTCCAGCAAGTATTCGCTGCAATTGCACTGTAGAACGGGTAGGCCTTTCACAATGACGATTGTTGTTTCGCTAACCTTAAAAGGCAAATCTGTGGTTAATGGATCCATATTACTCCCACATACATGGCACTTCATTATTAACTACCTCAATGAATTTTCCTTTGCGTTATACACCGGCGAATAAATTCCAAAGGATTTTCTGGAAGCATGCGTTCAGGCATCATATCTCACCTATAATGGCTAATAATATATAGTGGAATGGGCACAGATTATCAAGGTACAAAAAAACGTTTATCGCCACTTAACGAGTGGCAAGTGAAGGGTGTGGGGCATTTTCTACCTTGCCTCTCAGTCCCCCCTTCTCCTCTGCATTCCAGCCTCTTACCTCTTGCTTCCTTCTTCAACCTTCCCCGTTTCTCCCTTTCTCCTTATCCTCGTGTCCTCTGTGTCCTCTATGTCTCTGTGGTTATTTTTCCGTTTTTATCTGCGTTCGTTCGACTGAGCTCACGACGAAGTCTGCGCGAACTTTGCGGTGAAACGAAACATTGTCATTTTATACCACGACCATAAAAAAGCAAGGGAAAGGTTTTGATATGAAACCCAAAAAATGCAGTTGGACACAGATTTGCGCAGATATTTCAAAGACTTAAACAAAATCATATACGCACCTTTTGGGTGATATCTGTATTTCCTTCGGCTGGTTCAATCGTCCACGATTGAACCGAAATGTTTGGCATTGTTTACGGTTTGTGTTGGCTCAAGACCCATAGTCCTGTTAAACCGTGCGGTTCAATCTGCAAGATTGAACCAGCCCAGGCAGGTAGGAAAATCGTTCTACAGAGTTGCAATTCAGAATGGAATGATGCCCCTTCGCGGATTCAAGGTTGCAACTTGAACCCACCTTTTAGAACCACTATCAATTCTCTTTTTTATTTTGGGTTCGAAGAAATAATGTCAAGTCGCAAGTCTTCAGGTTTTTCTAAATGTGGGTTCAGGTTACAAATGTGAAATATTAAAAATTCTTAAGTCCTTGATATTGGGCTGGTTTCCTGTTTTACCTTGAAAATTAAGGTATTGTTGCCGTTATATCAATTCTATTCATTTCAATTAATTCTATCCTTTTAGATTGATTTTAGCACAATATTAGCACAAATACCGTACAACATTATGCAAGAACAATGAAAAGACAAAGTCAAAGAATGAAAATAAAAACAAATATTTAGATGCGTCTGAATTTTGCATTCTCGGACAGCCTGTCCAGATGTTATCCCATTGCCCCTTCTTTGTCGTGTTTAGTTATCATATTGTATGATGTTGTCTGTTTGTAGTTTCGTTAGCCTTACTGCCAACGGTCCTTGGCTTGGCGCAGTGGCGGCTTAGAAGCACTTACCTGTCCCCAAGCACTGAAGTTTAATAAATGTACGAATGCTGAATTACCCACGTCACCCGCCATTGAGCCAAGCCAATGTTGTGCGTTCATGCTTCATTTTTTTGCTGTCAGCGCGTTGGCTTGCAAGCCCTTTTGTACGCTTTGGTTTTTGCGTTGCTTTGTGGGGCTTACAAATGTGCTTACATAGTGTGGTGGCGGTTCAAACAGTGTCAATTGTTTTCTAAATTCTTCTATGTCCGCTTGCAAATTGGTTTTGCTAAGCAAATGTTGATAATGCTCGGAAATATTATCTGATGGGTCGTAATCTAAAAATCTAAACACAGAAGCAGCAAGGTATTGATGGTCTGATTCAAAGGTCAACCATCGTCTGCCTAATTGTTCTGCTGTCCAACCAGTCGTATTTGAACCTCCGAAGATGTCAAGAACAATATCATCTTCTTCTGTCAAAAACTTGATAAAAAATTCTGGCAGCTTAGAAGGGAAACGAGCAGGATGCCCTTGTATCTTTAGCTCTTTGCAATATCTAAGATATTGAGAGTTGCTTTCTGTGTTTGGAATTTGTAACAGGTTGGAAGGAATTGCTCCGCCATTATCGTTGCCAAAGCTGGCGCTGATGTCGTGTCCCGATGGTCTTTTTTTAGGTGTATAATATTTTTCACTATTCTCAATTAATTTTTTCATTCTGTCGGAATATTCGGTGAGAACCTTTTTGACATCCGCTTTCGGAAAGGCAGATTTAGATAACCACCAAACGGTATTCACAGAATCTTTTGCTCTAATTTTTCTTTTATTCACCCATTCAATTGGTGATGGAAGTTTTGCAGGATTATGCCAATAAAATTCTTCAGCTAAATTCCACCCTTGTTCATCACACATTCTTATCAGCAAACGGAAATTATAAAGAGAACGAATAGGAACACCTTTTTGATAAGCACCACCTAAGTCAATAACAAAACTTCCATCTTGGGTAATTACTCTTTTAACCTCTTTTGTAAATTCTAAAATCCAGTCAATGTAATCTGCTTGGTATTTATTGCCATATTCTTTTGGTCTTTGAAGCGCAAAAGGTGGCGAAGTCATGACAAGGTTTATTGAATCGTCAGGGAGCGATTTCATCAATTCTAATGAATCTCCGACAATTGCTTTGCCTTTTTTTGTTTTGTATAAGAATTTATTTTCAAACATTTTAGTATTCTTTAAGTTCATGAATCCAGCTTGTCATTATTTTCCAAAGCAGCGTAACTGCAAAATAAACTTCAAGATCTTTCTTTTTCAGTTTCTCAATCTCTGCGATGTATCTCTCTTCTCCATGTGTTCCAATTATAAAAGAAACCCAATGTCTCGAATCCAAATCTTTCAAATTAGACAACAGTTGATCAAGATTAAGAGACGCGGATTTTGTTAATGCCCAAGCAATACCAGGTTTTTCCGTTGGTGTGGCATTCTCAAATTTTTGCAGAATGTCGTTGCTGAAATGTTTTGTAAGTTTTGCTAATGCTCTTGCCGCTTCAACTTTTATACTTTCATCAACAGAATTGAAGCTTGTTACGACTGCTGCCAATGCAGATTTGTTTTGCTGTTCACCAAGTCCCCAAGCGGCACCTGCTCTAATTTCAGGATGATAATTGTCATCAAGTAAAATCTTACAAAGCATTTTACAAGCCCTGTCCGTTTTAATTTCATTAAGAACAATTACGGATTCAAGAACATTTTGTAGGTATTGGTCTTTGAGACAAGTCTCAATAAAATTGTAACCATCTTCAATTCCAAATCTTGATAAACTCGCTGCTGCTTCCAACCTCACATAAATGTGCTCTTCGCTGTCCGTGAGTTTGGCCTTTAATGCTGTGATGACTTTTTTATTATTGAAATAGCTTAACGCTTTTGTAGCAGCATACCTTTCACTTAATATCAAACTGGAAAGATTTCCTAGAAAAAAATCTGCATTTACTTTAACAGTTGGAATATTTTGTTGTGCTTTAACAACGGAAGCTAAGATTTGATTTGGAACAACTTTGTCGCCAACTTTAACGAGCGGGATAAGTGTTTTGCCGCCTTTTGTTAAGCGAACAAAATTAGTCCTTCCAGCAGTGGTTTTATATTTGACACTAGTTTTGGTTATTTCTGTGATTGCCCCATCTGCAGAAGCAAGCCCAACTGGCCATATAATTCTAATTTCAGAACCTTCCTGTGTTCCTTTTGGCTTAGTAATTACAATTTCTTTTTTAACTACGCATTTCTTTAAATCTTTTATTAAAATAAATTGAACTATCCGGTCTGGAAGCCAATCTATTGGGCGACTTCCGGCTTTGGAACAACCAATAAATGCAACAAAGTCATTGTCTTTCATTCCAAAATCCCAACCTCTATCAGGATCGGACGTTGAATGTGACATTGAGATTTCAAACTTAGATTTGGCTCTTGATTCTATTCTTATGCCATTATCTACGCAAAGAATGTCAGGAACGCGAATACGTTTAATTTTAATTTTCTTCCATATTTTGTAGTTCATTGAACCCCTTTCAAGTTCAATGGCCTGGTGTCCGAGTTGTCGCAGCACTTCAAATACTCGTTGTGTGCCTATTGCACCAATGGATATTTTCTCTAAAAAACTTTCGTCTGTTTTGAATGAAGCCATTTAAAAATCTCTGTCATAAATTTAATTTATGGTAAAGATACTCATTAGCCAAAGGGTTACAATTAAAACAGTTCTGTTATTAGTAACAGATACCGATTTTATGTATCAACACTCGTTTATGTGTTGGGGCAAAAGCAAATGTGGTGCAACTGTGTGTTGGCTTGTGGGTGAGGTTGCACCTCTTTTGATTTTGTCGAAGCGTTGGCTTTTTTGTTCATTTTTTGTCTGTTAGTTTGATGGTAGCAGTGCCTTTTTAGCATGACCGCTAACGTTTTGCAGCTTGCCGAAGGCGGGGCCTAGAAGCACAAACCTGCCAAGCTACCACTAATGTTTATAAAATGCACTACCGTTCAATTACCCACGTCCGCCCCGCTTTTGGCAAGGTGCTGTTAGAAGCTGGCTTATATTTTGTCAATAATTTCTCTTAAAGGTTTAATCGCATTTACACATTCTTGTTCTTCACATGACATTATATGCTCCCAAATTGAAATACGCTTTGTTCCAAAAATTGAACCTCGTATCTCACTTATAAGTCTTTTTCCAACAAAATATTTTTTAGCATCATCAGACCAGCCGCTACTTATAGAAGCTTCTAATTTTTCTTTCCAATAAGTAAGTCGTTCTTCAATTAAAGTATCACTAAAACTATTTGAATATCGGGCGAGTATGCTGTCTCTTTTGATGCCAACAGAATTTTTTAATTCATCAATAGTCATAGAATTATTAATTGGAATACTTGGATTAACATCAAAATTTCCTGCTTGGAAATATATTTCATTTTTTACAAAGTATTACCGTGTAATTAATTTGATTCTTTGCAAAACCAATGAGTTTGTCTGTTATTTCTTGAAGAGATGGTGCTTTCTCCAGTAGAATCCTTTTTGCTACTATCTCAATTGCTTTGGGGTCAAGAAAGAAATTTTCAATATGATAATATGGAAGGAAATTTAGTTTGCCTTTAGATTTTTCAGTAAAAGTTTGGATTTGTTCGTCAGTTAAACCATCTCTATCTCTTACCATAAATAATTCTATTCCAAAAACGCCCTTAGCAAAAGTTTCACAGATTAGAGACATATTATTTATATTAGAACAACTGTCGGAAGGAATAATTGCAACATCTGTTTTAGCTGCTTTTGCAATTGTTGCAAATACATCTCTATCAATACTTGTATTCTTGCCTTCTACAAAAAGTAACTTCTTACCGACTGAAACCATTCCAATTGTTTCCGTAATATTTGGAATATTTCGAAAGCCTTCAAGGTTGTCATTGTCTACTTTTATTACCTGATTTCCAGTTTTAATTTTTGATTTTGGTCTTACAAAATGGACTCCTGTGTCTAATGAATTTCCAATAATATCAGGCGAATGTGTGAACAGAAAAAACTGATTTCGTTTACCAATTGATTTAAGAACTTTTACTAATCTAAAGGTAAGTTCTGGGTGTAGATGGACTTCAGGTTCATCAATTAATATGATGCAATCAGATGGATTTTGAGTCAGAATATCAAAGGTCAAAACAACAACTTCTCTTTCTCCAGAAGATAGTCTATCAAAATTTCGAATTACATCCTCTTCGTCTTTATATTGAATTGTAGTGCTATTTATTTGTATTGGCTGCATCTGTTTTGGATACAACAAATTCCCAAATAATTTGATGAATATCTCGGTTGGATCATCAATTTTTTTAATGGTAACATCTTCCTTACTGGAGTCAAGCTGAGAATTGTATTCATTGTAGACTGAAGTTACTTCTTTGCTTTTTAATCTATGCAATGTGTGGCATATGTCTTTAAATCTAGCTTTAACATTATCGAAACCATAATTATAAGCTATATCTTCATTTTTAGGGTCGCCGATTTGTTGAAATGTTAATTCTTGAAAATTTACACTTTCAATAGTACGATTTGAATCAATTTGAATTAGTCTGGAATTTGTTTTAAGACGTTTACTACTAGTTGAAAACATAGGCCAAAAATACTTTTGGGGTAAACTAAATTCTCTTGTTTTCCAAGTATTTAGTTCTTCTTCATTAGTTGCTTCTAAAATTACACTAGAACCTGGTGGTGGGTTACCATTGTTTCGAAATATATGTACAATAGCATCTTTGATTTTGGTTTTTCCAACACCATTTGGTCCAGCAACAACGACAAAGTCACTCAACTCTTCTAGGTCTGCTTGTCTTACGACCTCCCAATTATTTATTTTAAGTTCTTTTATTCTCATAGTTGTCGTGTTTTAAGCTTGCCGATAACTTGTTTATTACCGAGTATTTTTATCGTTTATCATCCCTACTTAGGGGGATACCCGCTACTAATACTCGTTTTCGGTATAGAATGTATAGTTTTTTATAAGTCATCAAAAGGGCTTTTAATTTGTTGTAGGGTGACTGAATTACAGATTATCTTTTTTAACAGCTATGAGTATATGCTCTATAAAAGAAATTTCAATATTATTATATCAGCAATCATATGCTTCGTGGAGCGGGAGAGAAACGGGAGCGCAACGAAGCACGGCAGGATAAATGAGATTTATATATAGAGTGCAACCGGGGGACAGGTCTTTATTCTTGCTGTTGAAGCAGGTTCTTTTTTATTACGAAACAGGGCACTGTTTGTATTGGTAATAAATATGAAGAATTACCTTTATCCCCTCTGCCCGTTAATATTATTTTCCAGTCTCTACGGGCGTCATTACGCTTATTTCTTTCAGTGTTACAAGCTTGGAAGCATCAAGTATTTCAATTTCAAGCGGCAAACCCTGCTTATCAAGATGAAGAATTACACCCTTCTTCAAATCTATTGAGTTCCCAGGTGTACCATCCCAAAGCTCTATCAGAACAATATCAGCCTCCTTTGAATACAATTATTAGCCACGAATGGCCCTCCCGCTGCAACCAACTATGAAATTGTATGTGCACTTGAGCGGGCTCATCTCGGAGAGTTCTTAAAACGTTTACCAAATGGTATAGATGAGGTTATGGACCCACGAGGGAAGGGAATCAGTGCGGGTTAAAAAGCAGAGGATATGTATTGCGCGACTTTTGTTGAGAGATTCGCCTATTATGGTACTGGATTAACCGTGGTCAAATCTCGATGAGGAGGCACGAGAGGTACTTGCAGAAGTCCTTAACGCACGCAAATCTACAACTACAATTTTAATTCTAACTCATACAGATTTATCATCACTTGCGGTTGACCAAGTTTATAGACTGGTATCGGAAAATGGGATTTTTGCGCAGGATGAATATGAATGAACTTAAGAAAGGAATTCAGGTCAAACATTCGTTATTCAATAATAAAAGAATTACTTTTATCACACGTCTTTCTCATGATATCAATGTACCAAGTTTCTGCAATATCTCTACCACTACTCGAGGTGGTAAGGTACATATCATTCTGCATCCCGAATACGCCAGTCTAAACTCTTAAACTGATCAGCCAAAATTATCCCGCTCACAGGCAAGCCATCAGGCATGAGCATTTCAAGAGGATAACCCTTGATTTGTCACAAAACAGACTTAGACCAATTCAATAATTATTTTACTACCCTTATCTACCTTGAAATATTTTTGGGCATTTCCCTGATTGATGGAGACCTCAAGGAAACCTGCGCTTCCAATGAGGGCAAGCGGCTCTCCTGCGTTTACATCCGTATAGGTCTTGATCAACCCAATTATTTTCTTTTTCCCAATGGTTGTTTCCAGGCATTTCAGGTTTATTTTAACCCCCCCTTCATCTCCCCCTTGCGAAGGGAGGGAAACAGGGAGGGGAATCTCTTTCATTTGCGTTTTAAACAGGGATTGGCTGTGGTCGTGCTGCATAAGATGTTCTTTTGTAATATTGGTAATAAGATTTCCAAAGCGGTCAATATAGATGATCTGACCTTCCACCTGCCCTGTTTTTTTACGGAAAGGCTTGGGTATATAGAGTTGCTCCAATTGATTAATCATAATGCCCAGTTGCTGTGGTTTTACCCCTAAAGACAGATGTGCTGCGACGGGCGCAAAGACGTCCCGGCCGTGGAACGTACTTGATGGTAACGGTAAGAAATATTTGCTATTTGTTAAGCGAATGATACTTTTCGGTTTTTCTTCCTGAACGATAAAACTGAGAAGACCGTTATCAGGTACAAGGAAGAAGTAATCTTTTGTTTCAACACAAACGATATCTCTCTTGCTTCCAACCCCTGGGTCAACAATTGCTGTATGAATGGTTCCTTTGGGAAAGTATTTGTAAGCGGTGTACATGAGATAGGCGCCGTTGAATATGTCTTGCGGGGGAACATTGTGACAAATATCAATGATGTTTGCAAAAGGGTTGATTCCAGCTATTACTCCCTTCATAACACCCACGTATGCGTCCTGGGTGCCAAAGTCTGTCAGGAGTGTAATTACACGTGGTCGGCGCACGGTCATAAGGTTTCCCGCAAGGATTATTTTCTATAATTATTATGGAGTAAAGCTGAACATTTACCTTTTTTCATTCTCTTCAGAGTTGAGAGAGGCTCGCTCTCCGAAGAAGAATGGGCAGTATGGCCAGCAATTG